>CAYMCP010000058.1:0-22984 GCA_964388965.1 uncultured Thiotrichaceae bacterium
ATAATTACTAAGTTAGAAAAGTATAACTAAGTTTTCAATAGCTGCTATCTAACCCCTTTATCTTTTCAACATTCTACACCATGCGTTTGTTGTTCCATGTCATTGGTATTAAACATTTTTTTCGCTTGCGAACGGCTCATTTTACGTCCTGCGCCATGTGAGCAGGAGCAGAACGCATCAGCATTACCTTTACCGCTTACAATAAAAGATTTCGCTCCCATGCTACCCGGAATAATGCCCAGCTCACCTTCTCTCGCACTGATCGCGCCTTTCCACGTCAAAAATACTTGTTCGCCAAAATGTTCTTCAATCGCCACATAGTTATGGTGACAATTAATTGCTTCTTTCGTAATACTGAATTCTGGTAGCACTTTTTTTAACGCATTTAAAATTAAGCGCATCATTTCCTTACGATTCCACATCGCATAATCTTGCGCCCAATGTACCGCTTGCACATAATCCTCAAAATATTGCGTCCCTTCGGAAAAATAGGCTAAATCCTTATGCGGCAATTGTGCAATATGGCTTTCCATGTCTTTTTTCGCTAAGCTAATGAAATAACGACCAATACTATTGCCAATCCCGCGACTACCGGAATGCAACATTATCCACACATTTTGATTTTCATCTAAGCACAATTCAATAAAATGATTACCACTGCCTAATGTACCTAATTGTTGTGTCCATGTTTGATAAGGCTTTTTTAACATTTTAGCAATTGCTGGGTGTTTTTCAATAATGTGTTCGATACCCCCGTCCAAACTGTTGATAGTTGAGCGTTGCGCTTGGGGTTGTCCGGTGTGCATTGAAAAACCTACAGGCACAGCATCTTCAATTGCCTCACGCACTTTTTTCAAGTTGTCTGGCAATTGGTTTGCGTTCAGAGACAACCGTAAGGCGTTCATGCCACAGCCAATATCCACCGCCCACGGCTGCGGGAATAATCGCTTGTTTAGTCGGAATCACCGAGCCGACAGTCGCCCCAATGCCCAAATGCACATCAGGCATTGCTGCAACGTGATGGTGAATAAACGGCAGCTTGGAAATCTTGATAAGTTGGTCTAATGCAGGTGGTTCAATGTCATCTGTGTATATTTTAATTGGAACAGAGCCTTTTTCCAATGTTATTTTAATGGGCATGACTTTATCAATTCTTAGGTAACAGATAAGGTATTTAGGCGTTACGCAGTTCAAATAAAAATTTGTCTCGTTTCCTCGTCCCAATGGTCTCGGTTGGAATGCAGCATGGACGCTCTGCGTCCTGATTTATTGTGAGTTGCAAATATAGCGTAAAATTTTCGTGTGAACTGCGTAACTCCTAGATATTATAATTCATAATTCAAAAAAAGCCTTAGCTAACGAATGAATAAGATGGAATTTGAGATGAGAAAAGACCGATTTCTTGCTGAAAACAGGGCTTATGAACACGGTACTCCCAAATTCCATTTGGGAGCTGGAGAATATGAATAAAACTGTTTTGTTAAGAAAAAACGACTGATAACAGGGTAGGAGACTGTAGCATTAAAAAAATGATACACTAAAAATTACTTTTCGCGGGCTTGTTCTTCCAATTGCTCCAAACTAATATGGCGTACATCAGTACCTTTTGCAAAATAGATAATATTTTCACAAACATTACGAGTATGTGCAGCAATTCGTTCTAAGGCGCGCGCTGACCACAATAAGTTTAATACCACTGGAATCATGCGCGAATCCTCCATCATATAAGTGATCAGTTGACGCACTAAGCTGTCGTATTCATTATCAATTTTAAATGTAGAGCGAATCACTTCAATGGCTTCTTCGGTATCTGAACGTGCGAACGCATCCAATGCACCATGCAATACTTCGCGTACTCGCTCACTTAGATGTACAAAACTCACATAATGTTTTTGCGTTAAACCAGAAATTTTAATCGACATCCGTGCAATGCCTTCCGCTTCGTCACCAATGCGCTCTAAATCATTAATCGTTTTAATTACTGCCATAATTAAACGTAAATCACTGGCAGCAGGCTGACGGCGTACAATGACTTGAGTACATTCTTCATCAATTGATACTTCTAAAGCATTAACTGTGTAATCATTGTTATAAACTCGTTTAGCAAGTTGTTCGTCGCCTTCAGTCAGTGCCTTAATCGCATTGTCCAATTGTTCCTCAACTAGACCACCCATACCCAATACTTGATTGTGTAAATGGCGTAATTCGGCATTAAACCGTTGTGATATGTGTTGGGTTACATCTCTTACATCTGACATATTCATATCCTCCTTTTAAGACAATTAACAATTATTAAAAACATCCCTAAACTCAAGAATAATCAGTATTCAAAAATCACTTTGATAATGACTTGTTGATAATGACTTGATTATTAATTGATAATTGTTTACCCGTAACGTCCTGTAATGTAGTCTTCGGTTTGTTTTTCGTGCGGATTAGTAAAGATGGTACTCGTATCGCCAAATTCAATCAATTCACCCAAATACATAAAAGCGGTATAATCAGAAACACGAGCGGCTTGTTGCATGTTATGCGTAACAATCACGATAGTATAATTGTCCTTTAATTTATGAATTAACTCTTCAATCTTCAAAGTTGAAATAGGGTCTAGCGCAGAAGCAGGTTCATCTAACAATAAAATCTCTGGTTCAATTGCAATCGCCCGTGCGATCACCAAACGTTGTTGTTGACCACCAGACATACCTAAAGCGTTATCATGTAAGCGGTCTTTCACCTCATCCCACAAGGCTGCACCTTTTAATGATTTCTCCACTACCTCATCTAATACACGACGGTCATTAATTCCTTGCAAGCGTAAACCATAAGCAACATTTTCATAAATGGATTTGGGGAAAGGATTTGGCTTCTGGAACACCATGCCAACACGACGGCGTAAATCAGAAATATTTAATCCCGGCGCGTGAATATCTTCACCGTCAAGCAAAATTTCCCCGTCGATTTTAACGCCATCTACTAAGTCATTCATACGGTTAAAACAGCGTAATAACGTGGATTTACCACAGCCACTAGGACCGATGTAAGCAGTTACGCGCTTTTCAGCGATACGCATATTAATACCTTTTAGCGCGTGTTTTTCAACACCACCATAGTAAAGGTTTAAATTTTTTACTTCGACACAAATGTTTTCGTTATCTAAATCAAGACTAGGCTCACCGCGACCGATAGAGGCAATGTCCATACCGTGAGTTAGCGTATTGTTTTGACTCATAATATTATCCTAAAAATTAAGTTCGTCTTGGCAATTATCGCGTCAACAGCTACTACACTGTTTCTAAAGATTTGTATTGTTCGCGTAGGCGGTTACGAATCCAAATCGCTGAAATATTAAGTAATATGATTACTGCAACTAATAAAAACGCAGTGGCATAGACCAGCGGTCTCGCAGCTTCTACGTTGGGACTTTGGAAACCGACATCATAAATATGGAAACCTAAGTGCATAAATTTTCTATCTAAATGAATAAATGGATAGTTTGCATCTAAGACAAGGGAAGGAGCTAATTTTACCACACCGACCAACATGAGAGGGGCAACTTCACCCGCTGCGCGTGCAATTGCTAAAATCAAGCCTGTCATCATTGCAGGACTTGCCATCGGTAACACGGTGCGCCATAAGGTTTCAGCTTTGGTTGCGCCTAGTGCTAAACTACCTTCACGGATGGAGGATGGAATACGGCTTAGACCTTCCTCGGTAGAAACGATGACGACGGGTACGGTCAAAATTGCTAACGTCAATGATGCCCAGATGATGCCGCCTGTACCAAAGGTCGGTGCTGGCAAGGCTTCGGGATAAAATACATGGTCGATTGAACCACCAACTAAGTAAACGAAAAATCCTAAGCCAAATACACCGTAAACGATTGAAGGTACACCGGCGAGATTGTTGACCGCAATCCGAATGGTACGAGTGAGAAAACCTTGTTTAGCGTATTCACGCAGATACACCGCAGCGACGACACCAAATGGTGTGACAATGATTGACATGACGAATACCATCATAATTGTACCAAAAATTGCGGGAAAAATTCCCCCTTCAGTATTCGCTTCGCGTGGCTCGTCTGAGAGAAATTCCCATACTTTCCACACATAATGCCCGGCTTTTCCAGCTAATGTTAAAGCATTTGGCCAATAAGCATAAACTGCTTTGGAAAAATCAATTTCAACGACTTTACCGTCCATGACTTCGGCGGTGAAGCTATCACGTTTAATATCTTGATATAAAACTGCTAATTCTTTGCGCAACGCTTGGTATTGGAGATCATATTCAGAACGCTTTTCTGCTACATAAGCTTGCTCTTCAGGGTCATTTTGACGTTCTTCTAATTCTAAACGACGCTCATATAGACGTAATCGCTCCAAACCATAGTTAATTTTACCAATTTCATGTTTTTCGATATAAGCAATCTTACGGTGTAAATCAGAGGAACGCTGTAAACGTTCAATAAAAACAGCCTTGGCTTCGTCGCCTTCCGCAATGACTTCGCCATTTTCTTTGACTGATTTTAAAAAGCCGTAAAGATTACCCCATTCATGCCGTTCCACCACCATGATATTTTCTGGGTAAGTAATATCGTGTAGTTTACTTTCTAATATGGGGCGAAAATCCAATCCCAGCAAATCGCGATTACCCGTTTTGACTAGATAGCGTGTCAACCATTCGCCTTCTATATTGTTCTGACCAGCAGAACGCAGTCGAGACGCGGGAATCAGTTCTTCACTACGAATTTCACCAATTAAACGTGTTGTTTTACCTTCGTCGGTGTAATTGGCTTGCATCACAGCACTTGGCCAGAAGTGTCCCAAGCCGCGTACTGCAATTAATAGCAATAATCCTACAACAACAATTATACTAAGCGACACTGTGGAGGCTGTAAGCCAAATCCAAGGGTCGCCGCTTTTCCACCAATCTTTCATAAGAGTCAATTCCAAATCTTCAATTAACAATCATCAATTAACAATGACTAATGAGTAAAAATTGATGTACTGTTGTATTTAAAATAATTATCAACAGTACTCAAGTGTATAAAACTGTGTTTTGCCTTTCATTAATAATTGTTCATTGACCTAAAGTGAACTGTATTTACGGCGCAATCTATGTCTAACGATTTCCGCTAATGTGTTAAAAAAGAAAGTAAATATAAACAATACCAAGCCTGATAAAAATAAGACTCGATAGTGTGTACTATCTACTTCTGATTCTGGCATCTCGACTGCGATATTGGCTGATAAGGTGCGCAAGCCTTGAAAAATACTAAAGTCCATTACTGGTGTATTACCTGTTGCCATTAGTACAATCATGGTTTCACCCACCGCACGACCAATACCAATCATAACTGCCGAGAAAATACCCGGACTCGCAGTTAAAATAACGACTCGAGTCATGGTCTGCCACAAGGTCGCACCTAGTGCTAATGAACCAACCGTTAAATGTTTTGGCACGCTAAATATCGCGTCTTCAGTAATCGAGAAAATACTTGGAATGACTGCTAAACCCATTGCAATACCGACGACTAAGGCATTGCGTTGGTCAAAATCAATACCGATAGAGTTTAACCATAAGCGCATATCACCGTTGAATAACCATACTTCAACTGGATAACTCAAGGCAAACGCTAACCAACCTGCAAATAAAATACTTGGAATCAATAAAGCGGCTTCCCAACCCGGTGGAATGCTATATTTAATTGATTTAGGGACAAATTTCCACCACGAATATGCTGAAATCAATACTATCAGTGGCAGCATGATCAATAGCATAAATACACCGGGTAAATTCATTTCAATCATTGGTGCAAGCCATAAACCCGCTAAAAATCCCAAAATCACTGTAGGTAATGCTTCCATGATTTCAATCGTAGGTTTAACCACTTTGCGCATACCCGGTGACATAAAGTAAGCTGCGTAAATCGCACCAAAAATTGCAATCGGTACAGCAACAAGCATTGCGTAAAAAGCAGCTTTTAATGTACCAAATGCTAATGGCATCAAGCTAAATTTTGGCTCAAAATCGTTACTCGCAGAGGATGATTGCCACATATATTTGGGTTGTTCATGGCTTTCGTACCAGACTTTACCCCAGAGCGCGTAAAGAGAAATTTCGGGATGCTCGTTGTGCACTTTCCAGACTTGAATATCACCCTTTTTTTGCTCAACTAACATCATATTCGCACGAGGTGAGACTGCAACGCTTTGTATTTCTTTTGGTTTGGTGAAATTATCAACTAACACCTGATTATGTGCTGTGGAGTGATAAATACCAATTTTTCCCGACGCATCCGCTAATAAAAAACCTTTACGACGTTCTTCTGGTGAAATCGTGACAATTTGCTGTCCTTGATGTTGAGTAAATTCACGGATTTTAGTTAAATGTTCATCACCATTTTCGTCACGAGTAGGAAACCACTGCGCAACCACTCCATCTGAGGTGGCAATCAGTAGCGAAATATCACCCGTTAAAAATTTAATTTCAGAGATAGTATGCCCATTGTCAACAACTTTTACTTTTTCGATAAAATACGGATTTTCTTTGTCCCGAATATCAATTTGTGCAACGTATCCTTGTGCATCAGCCAAATAAGCAAGTTTTTCTTCCTTATCCAACAACAAATGCGTGACTTTGCCTAGTCCTAATTCCGCTAAATTTAGTTCACCTATGACCCGTGTAAAAGTTTCCTCTTCGGTCAAGAAGTCAATTTCTTTGATAAAACCCGATAGTATAAACCGATTATCTGTGCTCACGGCTGCAACTATATTCGCTTGTTCTGTTAATTGTACATCCACATGAACTAAAGCTTGCCCCTTATCATCAATAATCAGTGGCTTTTGCCCTAGTGGATGTTCAATATTTGGAACAATAGTGCGTATATTTTTATCGTTTTCATCTTTAACGTAACTGGTATCATACTTGTGTCTGATAATCACGGCACGTCCGTCGCTTAGACCATACACGATGGAACCAACGGCAGTATCACCATAACCAAAGCTAGAAATTTCAGTATTATCAGGTGTAATAGCTTGTTCTTTAATGATATTGCCATGCTTTAGGTTAAAAAATATCGCATAAGCTTTATCAGTAAAGCGGACACCAATCTCGTTTTGCTCTTCGGTAGCTAGGTGCACAGTTTGTCCCATTTCTGGGCGCGGCACAGATACCGTACTGACTTCCTCAACGCTCGCAGGCGTTAGGAGAGGAAAGACCACATACAAGAGGTAAAAGAAGATTAGCAATATCGCAATAATGACGCTAACACCACCAATGGTCATTGCATGACGCACAAGGTGGTCTTTAAATACACGCCAATGGCGTAACCGCACTATCGCGGGGTCATTTAATGCGCTTTTGATGTCGAATGTAGGTTTGTCGGCTGTCGTACTCATAGCCTTCTAGACTATCTCTGTTTTGTGACATCAGTATGACGGGAAACATCAATTTTTGATTTTTAATTTTTGATTTTTAATATCTTGATTTTCAATATTTTTCTAGGACAAAATTTATAAAATACCTGTGGCTGGAGGCTAGTAGTTATATCCTTTCACGTAACCTACCATCTCGTAACGTGATAACCAAATGAGATGATCATCGTAAAGACCAGCTATATAATCGCCATATTTATAAGTTTTATCACCGTTGGCATTTTCGCTATAGGCAATTGTATCTTCTCCTAGAGAATAGATAACTAGCATAGCAATATTTTTGATAGGATCACCGCTATCTAATGCGATTTCTAAACCAGTATTTTTTTTCAAGTTATTGAAATTAATAAATTTATTGGTGTGAGTTTTATTTTGATAATCACCGTCGGCAATTGCATAGGCAAATCTATTGCCCCATGCGTCCATTTGACCAGCACTTAAACCTAATGAACGCCATGCTAAATTGCCTTCTCGACTGGTACAATTATTACCGCTGATATTTTCAAATCCATCGCCATTTGTATCGGGACAGGGTAAAGTCTGCTGTAAAACGATATAGGAAACAATCGACTGCTTAATTTGGGCGAGTTTGCGCTCTGTTTCGGAAATTCGTCGTAATTGCAATTGTGCATTGATAGGCATTAATAAGCTGCTGGTCAATAAACCAACAATTAATAATACCATTGTCATCTCTAATAGAGTAAAACCTTTATTCATTTTAATCCTTTTTATATACTTGTTTACAGTTCCAAGTTGAATAGCAAGCATAATCAGTAAAAAATTGTATATCTAAGTTTTCCTCAATAAATGCCTCGTCACCAGAAGGTACACTAGCAACGGGTTGTGTGTTGTAATCAATTGGAATATTACCGCCAAACATCGCCCCATTATGTACTGTACGCAAATTTAATGTACTATGTGCATCGCCTTCTAAGTAATTGTCTATACGACTTTTATAACAACCTATTGCATAAGGTTCTGCTGTGCAGCCCACACAAGTACACGTTGCGCACGATAGTGGATAAGTCGCGCAAAATGATTTGTCATCTTGCACTTGGGTAAATGCCTCATAGTTAGCTAAAGTACTGGTTTCGTTTAGGGCTAAACGCCGACCTGCTGCGATGAGCATAAAATTACGACTTGCACCAGACAAGGTTAAATCAGCTACAGTTGTTGGCATAGTCGTTTGCTCCCAACCGTCATTTAACGTTGAATCGGTTAATTTAGATAAAGTATCTGATTTTCTTTGCATTTCGCGTGCTTTGTAATTATTCCAATCCTCTAATATCCAATCTGTGCCGTTGATTAAACCTTGCCGCGCTGTCTTAATCCAAATTAATGTATCTGGATAAGGTTGATAATCATCATCTAAAGTATAAAAAATCTTATCTTTCCACGCTTCCCACCACGCCCAATTATGTTCATTAAAACATTCATTTGACCAGTTATTAGCCATATCTGCATTTATCGTGTGAGAAATCATTATAGGATTAGTATCAATAGGCTCTGTTGACAAAATACTAGGAATGCGTCCAAAGCGTTGTCCTGTTTGCTCTTTAAAAGTAGCATCGCTTAGTGCGACTGCCCAAGGATAATTAGCAGTTATATCAATCGCATTTCCTCTATGTTTGTTTTGATTATTGGTAGAAGTACATTCCGTTTGACAATTGTTTTTATCCGTAACGCAATCAGTTTCGCATTGAGTTTGCTCAGTCGTACACTGCGATTGACAGGTAATATCACCTTCCCCGCATTTTGCGAGACATTGATTGTTTGCCTCAGTGCAGTACATACTACAACTTTCATTTTTCCAACAGCTATATTGACAATTAGAAATCATTTCATTGACATATTGTGTAATATCAGCTTCAAATCTGTTACGAAATGTGTCGATTGCAGGTGAATTTTCATTGCCGATTGGAATACTGTAAGTATTAAAGGAATTTGTCCGATTGTTTGAAAAATATCCTTCAATACATCGCATTGCCTCAGCAATAACGCGATAATCCATCAGCTTATAGACGGGTGCAAAATCTTGAGGTGTAATCACGATAAGCGCATCATTAAAAATTTCTTCGCCATCACTGTTATAAGTCGTTGTAGCCTGAACAAAGGTAGGATATTGCTCATCATCAGCATCACTATCATAAAAAATACGGTTAGATGTCCCACCACCGACCAATACACCTCCACCAGTGGCATTGTTAATATTGCTAATTGTTTCTAGGTAGTTACTTGCTTGATTAAGTTCAGCATTTTTCTGATTTTTATGACCACACACCGTTTGCGTGCCCGAACTTGCGCTACCACTACGGATTTGATTTTTTAATGGTTTATTTGGCGCGAACACGACCGCAATAGCACGATTAAGTGCATCATTTCCATTTAAAATGTTGCCATTGACATCTTTAACGATGATGTCACCATCCGTGCTACTCGTAATTAACTGTTTAGGATTGTCTTTGTAACTACCGGAAACCGCATACCATAAGCATTCTCCGCTGCCGTCATACAGTGGTGGCAGTCCCAATGTGCGCCAAGGAAAACGTCCCAGTACAGTCCGACCTTTGTTTGCACAGGGTGGATTTGCACTGCCATCACCCGTTATATCTGGACAAGGCAAGTATCCAGTTCCAAAATTAATTGTGTCGCTATGAGTTTGATCGTAGCCGGCTGCGAAGCCAATTAAAGCTTGTTTTGCTTGATGTAGTGAGCGTTGAGTTTGTTGCTGTTGTAACAATTTTATGTCATGTCTATCATTGATCGCGCTGATGACCACTGTTGTAATAGCGAGCAGCAGCATGATAAGCATAAGCAGTAAAATCGCGCCATTTTGTCGAAATATCTTCATAACAGTAAACAACTAGTGATGATTAACATAGAGTAATCGTAGTGTAGGAGTGCATATTATTTTGCCAACTTTTTCAGAGTTTTTTAGACTTTTTAGATCAACTCCTAGCCCCTAACGTGATGTAGTCCTTAACAGTCCGACGCACCGCCTATTTTCACCGCACCAAGCCGTAAAGTCCTTACAGTTATAGAATGAATTGAGCAAAGTTTCAAGTTTTACGCAGAGGTAATGACACCTAAATAGTTATTAACACTGTGAATAAATCGCTCAATAGAAGGAATTTCAAGTACAAAAGCAACATAACCTTCGACTTCCTTAGTTTTCAACATAAAATCCATGCGTAAAAACATTACCAAGTCATTCGATTTTGTGCCTCTGAGAATATCATCCGCGGTCCCGGTGATAAAAATAGGTAAATCGCTGTGTAATTCATGTGTTAATACATTAGCGAGGCTAGCAAGGCAAGAATTTAAGATAATATTACCGATTTCAAGTAACGCATCTCGTTCCAATTCTTTGAGCATTTCAATCGGTAAATCTTCCCTGATCAAAGTTTTGACCAGCTCAAGACTTTTTTCCTCCGCGAATAGTAGGAGTGCGTCGCCCCAAAACGGACCGTTAAAGTGTTGTTTAATTGCAGCAATAGAATTCGTTGAATGAATTATAATTTGTTGAGCAGCGGTATGGCGTGGGAGTAATTCCACACTAGGAATCGAGAGTTTAATTTCCTCGTTTACCATTTCACTCAAAGCAGCCGCAGCTTGCCCCATACCGATATTAAGTAATTCGGTAATCGCATCGTGCTGTAAGGGAGTTAACTGTATGTCAGCCATTGATAAAGTTCAGTATTTTTTCTTCGGTGATAGGTTTAGAAATAAAGCCGATCCCAAGTGCTTGCGCCTTTAGGCGTACACCTTCCTGAATATTGGCAGTGAGTAAACCAATTTTAGCAGCAGGAAAACGCTCTACTAGCTTTGACGCGAGAAATAAACCATCCATACCAGGCATATTCAAATCCAAAGTTGCTAATGAGATTGTTGTTTGCTCGGTTTTTTGCAACGCTTCCTCTGCATTACTTGCTTCGATCACGCTTGCATCTGGTTTTGCTTGTGCAATGATAGTACGGATAAGCATTCGTGATACACGACTATCGTCAACAACCAAAATGTTTTCTGCCATATTTTGTTCCTAAAATGTATCTGTGCTAAATAAAACGCCTTTGGCATGAACCAATGACATCAATAATCTTATGCCAAATATAAGCTTAGATGCAAGATGTTTTTAAGATAGCGGTTTTTTTACAACATACTGTAGCATGTATTAAAATGAAGTAATATAATTTGACGTTATATTATTATCTCGAATTACGCACTGAAATTAAAAATCAGCACTTAATCAGTAACTTAAACTGTGAAAAGTTATTCTAAGTAATCGATGTGATACAAACAGATAATTAATATTTTAATCACTACTGATTAGTCGATAAGATAAGCTTTTAGTTTTAAAGTGTCATAATTTTTTGATTTTGTGAATAAATCAAGCCCATATTAAAACCTGAACTCATATCAAATTTTAAAAAATACGCAAGTTATCATCGTAACTTAAAGTATCGTTATTTATTATGGGAATACAAAATAAAAGATGTATTTCCTTTGCCATTCCTCTCTTTTAGATTGAAAGGATTGAAAGTTGAAAGACGAATTCCAACGCATACAACGTTTACCACCTTATGTTTTTAATATTGTTGGAGAATTAAGACAGGCTGCTAGAGCCAGAGGCGAGGATATTGTTGATTTTAGTATGGGCAATCCAGACCAGCCTACACCTGAGCATATTGTTAATAAATTGATAGAAGTTGCTAGTCGTAAAGATACACATCGTTATTCTGCCTCCAAAGGCATACCACGTTTGCGTCGAGCGATGGCGAATTGGTATGCTAATCGTTACAGTGTTGAATTAGATTTTGATAAAGAAGTGATTGTTACTATCGGCTCTAAGGAAGGTTTAGCACATTTGGCGTTAGCGACGATGGGACCAGGCGATTCTGTGCTTGTGCCTAATCCGGCATATCCGATTCATCCTTATGGTTTTGTCATTGCGGGTGCTGATATTCGTCATGTGCCGTTAGTGCCGGGAGTTGATTTTTTTGAGGAATTGGAAAAAGCGATTACATCCTCTTGGCCACGTCCCAAAATGTTAGTGTTAAATTTTCCCGGCAATCCAACGACGCAATGTGTAGATTTAGAATTTTTTAAAAAAGTAGTCAAAATCGCCCGTGAGCATCAAGTGTGGGTCATTCACGATTTAGCTTATGCAGATATTGTATTTGATGGTTATCAAGCACCGTCCATCTTGCAAGTGGAAGGAGCGAAAGATATTGCAGTAGAATCTTTTTCATTATCAAAAAGTTATAACATGCCGGGTTGGCGTATCGGTTTTATGTGCGGTAATCCTACCCTAATTGCAGCATTGGCACGGATTAAGTCCTATTTGGATTACGGTACGTTTACCCCAATTCAAGTAGCGGCGATTACTGCGCTGGAAGAATCGCAAGATTGTGTAGCACAAATTCGTGATATGTACAAAGAACGACGTGATGTATTATGTGACGGTTTAAACGCTGCGGGTTGGAAAATTGAAAAACCGAAAGCAACAATGTTTGTCTGGGCAAAAATTCCAGAACCTTATCGACATCTAGGATCGCTAGAGTTTTCTAAAAAATTACTCACGGATGCTAAAGTTGCCGTTTCTCCCGGCATCGGTTTTGGCGATTATGGAGATGATCATGTACGCATCGCTCTGATTGAAAATCTACACCGTAGCCGTCAAGCAATTCGCGGCATCAAGGATATGTTTAAAAGGGATGCCTCTTAGAAAAAATGCTTTATCCACCCGCACGTAAAACGCTGTCCTTTCAGGCTAGGAAGATGTCAACATTAGTCGTGGACGAAAATGCTGTGTGGGTAGATTTTGTTGCGCACTTTGGTGGGGGGTTGCTCGCCCTCTTTTGGGTGCGCGTTGATATTAATAAAAATGGATTAATGTGAATCAATGGCAACGTATGCAATTGGCGATATTCAGGGTTGTTTTAAAGAATTGCAGCAACTTTTACAATTAATTAAATTTGACCCTAAACAAGATAATTTATGGTGTGCAGGTGACTTGGTCAATCGTGGACCTCAATCCTTAGAAGTGCTACGATTTTTCAAACAACTAGGCGATAAAGCTAAAATTGTATTAGGTAATCATGATTTACATTTACTTGCGATTTCTGCTGGTAATAAGGATTATTTGCATAAATCTGACACATTAGATGCGATTTTCAAAGCAAAAGATCATAATGAATTAATTACATGGCTACGTCATCAACCACTTTTACATCACGATAAAACATTAAATTTCACGATGATTCACGCAGGATTACCACCTCAATGGGATTTAGCATTAGCCATGCAATGTGCCAAAGAATTAGAAACTGTTTTGCAAGACGATGTACAATTTATTAAATTTACTCAACACTTATATGGCAAAAAACCTAAAAAATGGTCAGAAAAATTAGAAGGTTGGGAGCGAATACGTTTTATTGCC
Source organism: uncultured Thiotrichaceae bacterium (assembly GCA_964388965.1). GTDB lineage: Bacteria > Pseudomonadota > Gammaproteobacteria > Beggiatoales > Beggiatoaceae > Albibeggiatoa. The sequence goes on from CAYMCP010000058.1 coordinate 13,873, forward strand.
AATTGTTTTACACGAATGCGTTATTGCAATGCAAAAGGTAAATTGGATTTAAAACGTACAGGTTCACCGGCTGCTGAAAAGCAACTTAATGGTGAAGATGGCTTTTTAGCTTGGTATTTACATGAACACCGTAAAAGCCGTGATTTAAAAATTATTTTCGGACACTGGGCAACACACGGATTTCATGCAGGTAATGGTGTATTCGCTTTGGATACAGGCTGTTTATGGGGAGGCGCACTAACTGCATTACGCTTGGAAGATGAAGCGGTGTTTAGTGTGCGTTGTCAAGGCGAAATGAAACCAAAAACACGTAATTAATATTTTAGTTTATTAATCATAAATTAAATAATACTTAATTTTATAAGCAATTTATACTTTGATAAAAAGTGATATTTGGCAAAAACGGCATTCAAACTTGTGATTTTAGTATAGAATAAGCAGGCAATAGTGAATGCGCAATATTTTGTTAAGGAGAAAATAAAATGGCTGGAATGGGTGACCGTGATGGTCTCATCTGGTTTGACGGGGAAATGGTGCCTTGGCGCGAGGCAAAAACCCATGTTTTAACACACACATTGCATTATAGCATGGGCGTATTTGAAGGTGTAAGGGCTTATCGAACAGATAAAGGTGCTGCTATTTTTCGCTTACCAGAGCATACACGACGTTTATTTGATTCTGCTCATATTTTGGGTATGCAAATGCCCTTTGATCAGGCAACTTTGAATCAAGCTCAAATCGACGCGGTAAAACAAAATAATTTGGACAGTGCTTATATACGTCCGATGTGTTTTTACGGTTCGGAAGGTATGGGACTGAGAGCCGATAATTTAAAAGTACACGTCATTATTGCTGCTTGGACTTGGGGAGCATATTTAGGTGACGAAGGTTTAGAAAAAGGGATTAGGATTCGCACATCTTCCTACACTCGCCATCATGTCAACATTACCATGTGTAAAGCTAAAGCAAATGGTAACTATATGAATTCAATGTTAGCTTTGCAAGAAGCATTGGCTTGTGGTTATGATGAAGCGTTATTGCTGGACAATGAGGGCTATGTTACAGAGGGTAGCGGTGAAAATATTTTTATTGTACGTGATGGTGTTATCTATACGCCAGATTTAACGTCCGCCTTAAATGGCATTACTCGTTCAACTATTTTTACATTAGCGCGTGAGTTGGGTTTAGAGGTACGAGAAAAAAGGATTACTCGTGACGAAGTATACATTGCAGATGAAGCCTTTTTTACTGGCACAGCCGCCGAAGTGACACCGATTCGTGAAGTGGATAATCGTCAAATTGGTTCAGGTAGCAGAGGTTTAATTACAGAAAAACTACAAACTATGTATTTTGATGTAGTTTACGGTCGCAGCGAAAAACACCAAAATTGGCTAACTTATACTCGTTAATTTTCTCTACTCGCTTACCGTGTAATAGCCTTTGTCATAATTTAACGATTATGGGTATCTACTTAGGCGTTACGCAGTTGAAGTGTTAATCAATTGAGTTTGTTAAACTATTTTCCTCGTCCCAATGGTCTCCGTTGGGAGGCAGCAGGGACGCTCTACGTCCTGATTTATTGTGAGTTGCAAACATAAGTAAAATTTTCGTGTGAACTGCGTAATTCCTAAAAGGTAAAATTTTTATTTGAACTGTGTAATTGTTAATTTTAAAAAATGCGTTGCGCAAGAAATGCAAGGATCATAATTTCTAATAACCGTTTCCGCGTACAACCGCAAATCATTAGGTTCAGTATCTAATCCTTTCTGTTGTAAAGAAAAACGTAAATCTTGCTCAATTTGCGCTTGATTTTGACTCGTCGGCGGCACGATCTGCGTTGCAATGACACGACCTTGCGCATCCAATTCCCAGCGATGCCATAACATACCACGCGGCGCCTCAGTACAACCAAATCCTACGCCTACTTGTGTTTTTTCAACGGGAATGTATGCTGTATCAGATGGTTTGTAATCACGCAAAATTCGTATTGCTTCCAAAAAGGCATAATGTACCTCAGCCGCACGCGCCACGATACTATGAAACATATTATGACTGGGAAATTGAATACAAGTTTTCGCCAAATTTGCTTTAACAGGATCGGATAACAAAGCAAAATTTAAATTTACTCGTGCCAAAGGACCTAATAAATACGGTTTGCCATCTAACAGTGAATGCAAAGCCGTAGAATGCGGAACTTGAAACTCTTTGAAATGGTTATCATATTCACTAATCGGAATATCTAAACCTGTGCTAGATACAATATTTCCTTCATTCATCGGATACTCAGTAGGATGTTTAACCGAAACATAATTAAAATCTTGTCTATTATCAGGTAAATTTAAGCTTGCAGTCCATTCAACGAGTTGTTCTACTTGCGGCAGAGCTTGCTCTAATTGTTGTAATAGCGTTTTAGCTTGTTGTATGCTCGGTGCTTGATGAAATCCACCAACTCTTACTCCAACTGGATGTACTGAACGTCCACCAAGCATTTTAATAATTTGATTACCCAATTCTTGTAAATACACGCCACGCTTGACCACTTCAGGATAATCTTTTGCTAATTCTGGTGCACTGCTGTAACCAAGAAAATCTGGTGCGGCGAGCAAATGGATGTGCAAATTATGACTTTCAATCCATTCGCCACAATACAGCAAACGGCGCATAGTCCGGATCCAAGGTGTAACTTCAAGATTTAAAATAGATTCTAAAGCATGGACGGCACTCATTTGATAGGCGACTGGACAAATGCCACAAATTCGCGCAACCAAATCAGGCACTTCAAAATAATCACGTCCCTGTGCGAACTTCTCAAAATAACGTGGTGGCTCAAAAATACGCAATCTTAATTCATCAATTTCGCCATTACTAATTGTTAAATCTAACGCGCCTTCGCCTTCTACACGCGCTAATACAGGTACATTAATAGTAATATTCATGATTCGGTCTCCTGCATTTTCTTGGCTGCTTGGACAAAACTAGGAGCGGCATTATTAATAAATAAAAATTTACGCATGACTTGCTCAGTCCGATAACCTAACCCTTCAATCCGTCGTCCTAATGATTCACCATTAATTTGCTCCGCAGGACCATAACACGCATAGCAATCGCGTCCGATACTAGGACAAATCGCGCCGCAACCAGTACGAGTTACAGCTCCCATACACGGCAAACCTTTCGTGATCATAATGCAAGTATTGTGTAACCGTTTGCATTCTAAACAAACTTTATCTTGCTCTTGATAAGGCATCACGCCAAATAGCAAAGCTCGGACTGAAGATAAAATTTGATCAGAATTAATCGGACAGCCCCAAATTTCAAAATCTACCCGTACATGCTTAGTAATCGGCGTTACAGTTGCCAATGTTTCGATAAATTCAGGTTGTGCGTAAATACTATTTGTCCATTCAGCGATGTCGTGAATATTGCGCAATGCTTGCAAACCGCCAGACGTTGCACATGCACCAATTGTCACTAAAATTTGGCTATTTTCGCGTACTGTTTTAATCCTTTCAGCTTCCTCGTCGGTCGAAATGCTACCTTCAACGAATGCAATATCAACTGCTTGTTGGGGATTGATTGGACCTGCTTCGACAAAGTGGACAATATCCAACATGTCAGACAAAGCAAGCAATTGTTGTCCAGCATTGAGAAATGCCAATTGACAGCCATCACAAGAACTAAATTTGTGTACTGCAATCTGGGGTCGAGAGTGAAAACGTTTGATTAACATTGTGTTGCCGCCTATCACAAAAAAATAAACTATAGCAATATTAGGAGTGACGCAGTTCAAATAAAAATTTCATTCTATTCAAAGTGTTATATTTTTGTGCTACCAGAATAGTTTAACAAAATTAATTGATGAATACTTCTACTGTGTCACTCCTATAAGAAAATTTTATGGCATGACAATGACATTTTACATCAACATAGGATACCTGATCATTTTTCTTATGAAATGCAAAGTTGATCTGCCAAAGCTCACAACAAAATATTACGATCCACCTATGATGTCACGATTAATCCACTGTTAGAGCAAAAGAAGCTGTAAAAGAAGGATAAAAGTAATATAACTTACTGATTTAAATAATTTAATGTTAAAAAAAGCAAGTGCTTCTATTGCCTCAGATGGTTGGGACAAGAAACAACTTTTACTGAAAATTATTCATTGTTTACAAAATTACGCAACTCACTTTGATTTCTTCACATCAGTTTCTACGGATTGTAACGATTGTGGTGAAATTTCTGTGTCCGAAAAATCTGGTTCAATATCAGCTTGTTCAAGGTCTTTTACAGATTCAATCTGTTGACTTGTCTCATTTTGAATCTGTACTCCAGGAGGAGCTGATTCAGAACTATCCACATTATTCTGAATTTCGGGTATTGACTCTACCGTATCGGCTGGCTTGGGTGCGGATTCTGCAACTGATTGATCAGACGTAGATTCTGCTGAATCGGTCGATTGATCAGACAGAATAATTCTATCTAAATTTTTCTCAACGGTCTTTTTACCGATGCCATTCACCAACATCAAATCATAAACAGAATTAAATGCGCCGTGTGCATTACGGTATTCAACGATAGCTTGCGCTTTTTTATCCCCAATACCCGACAATGCTTGTTTGAGCTGTGAGGCATTCGCTGTATTAATATTAATCTGCAAAGCAGATTCAGTAGCGTGAAGCCAATAGGGTGTAAACGCAAATATAAAGAACAAGAGCTTTAGCAAACGCATAGTAATTATCCTACTCATTAAATATATCGAGTGGAGATAATAACTTTAATCAGTTTTTTAATCAACAATAAATTCAGTAATTCTCATTTTAAATTTCATGAATATCGTAGGACGCTGGTGCATCCTGCTGGGTGACGACGCGGTGCATCGTCACGAGTCAACTCTCGTCACGAATCAAAATGAGAATTGCTGATACTTTTAAACTTTCTCCATATTCGCTGTATTCACTGTCGGAATAATTGGTAATGGCTGCTTGTTCAAACAGTTTAGGAGTTACGCAGTTGAAGTGTTAATCAATTGATTTTGTTAGACTATTCTAAATTAGCACGGAAATATAACTCTTTGAATAGAATAAAATTTTTATTTGAACTGCGTCACTCCTAAATAGATGAAATATTACAAAAAGTACCTCCAGAGAAAAGATTAAAAAGCTTGTCCCCCGGAGGAAATAGAAGCATTTTTAAAAAATCTCAAAAAATGATGGCGTTCTTACCATAGTTACCATAGATGGACTAGGATAGCGACCAGATAGCTTGTTCAAGCCGCCAACGGCGCGGAAGAAATGACTTTTTGTTTAACCACGAGCAAGGTGATGTCATCAAAAGGCTTGCCTGCACCAATATGACGACGCACCGAGTTGACTATCGCGTCTTGGATTTCAATTACGCTGCGTTGCCAATTAGCTTGCACCACTTCGCACAGGCGTTCAATGCCATATTGTTCATTTTGTAGATTCATAGCCTCAGTCACACCGTCCGTATAAAGCACGATGCCGTCGCCGGGCTGCAAATGCACTTCAAGATAGCGCACCAGATGCGTAATGTCTGCTTCCAAACCCACCATGAAGCCTAAATCAATAGTATCAACGCGCTCAACTTGTCCGTTTTTGCGCACTACTAGCACTTCTTCATGCTGTCCGGTCACGACTAAATTACCGCCATGTCGATCATGTCGATAATCGAGCAATGATAGCGTGAGGTTTTTATCGCTGCCCATGCGTTTGACGTTTTCGTAAATCACTCGATTGAGAATGCACAAAAATTTTTGCGGGTCCACGACATCGTTTGCCAGCAAAGTACGCACGGCAGTTTGCACCATAAGCATTAAAACACCGCTTTCTAAACCATGTCCAGTGACATCGCCAATGCCGATTTTAACGCGCCCTTCGTGGCGCAAAACATCGTAATAATCGCCACCAACTTCATCGGCTGGCTGCATAAAACCCGCAATTTCTAAATCTTGAATCAAGTCAAATTCTTCTGGCTTAGGCAATACCATTTTCTGTAATTGCTGCGCAATTTCCAGTTCCGTTCCCATGCGCAAATTTTCCGCAATCAGTCGCTTGTTGAGCTTTTGAATTTCTTGATTAGCAGTTTCTAATTGCGCAGTGCGTTGTCTAACTTTATCTTCTAAAACAAGATTCGCGGCTTCTAAGGCTTGATGCTGTTGCACCACTTGGGCGGAAAGTTTGTTAAATACCCGTGCTAATATCCCAATTTCATCATTTTTGTGGTAAGTGGCCGGATGTTCATGCAATGCTTCAAAATTTTGTTCTGCTACCAAATCTTCTGCTACCGCTACTGCTTGCGCTGTTTGCCACAGTGGAGAAATCAACAATTTTTGCAGCAATAAATACGCGATAATTAACACCAGTAACGTCATGAAACTGAGATAAATTATTAACCAGTACGTTATTTTGCGAGCAACTTGCTCAATCTCCAATTTGGGTTTAACAATTACCAATTTCCAAAAAGTGTCCGGAATATGGAAATAGAAAGCGACCGCCGATTGTTGTAGTAAATAATCATCAAGTTGCGGTTGGATGTTGTGTAAATGACTTACTCCCTCATGGAAATGTCCGCTGGTACTGAGCATTGCCGCAATAAGGGTAGCCTCCGATGGTTCAATTTGATCACTTGCGGCGACAATCTCCGCTGCAATTGTCTCGTCCCAGCCTGCTACTTGTGCATGTTCTAAGGTTTCTTGGTTAAATAGCGTCAAATCGTTTGCTAATTGGGCGAATACGGGTTGACGTTTGCTAAATTCCTCTACGGTGATGAATTCTTGACTGCCTTCTTTATCGGTACGCACGGCTTCAGGTTGAGGAAAAGTAATGAATTTATTATTGCGATCCACAATGAAGGCATAGCCGCCAGTGAGCGTTTGTAATTTTTCAACCAGTGCGTGTAAGCCATCTAATTTTACATCCAACGTCACGCTACCCGAAAATTTGCCATTAGCATAAGTGCTGATTGTACAAGTTACCATCGGTTGCATGGAATAGCTGTCCATGTAAGAGCGACTCCAAAAACATTTACCCGGTTGGGCGTAACGCGACGGCACATACCATTCTTCTTGGTGATAGCCCGTCTCGGATTGATTGTAATCATCAAAATATTGCAATACGCCGTTTGCGTCGCGCCCCCAAAAAAAGCTGCGCCGTTCAAGTTTAGCATCAAAAGCGTAAGGTTCAGGCCACACACCGCCACCCGCAATACTAGCATCGCCGTGAAAATCAAGCACTGGCGGAATTAACTGCATAAATGATTCAACTGATTTTGGTAAATGCTCGGTCAAGGTGCTAAGTGTTGCCGTCAATGCTTCAATGCGATTGGTATAGGCGTTGATTTCTGCGACGACTGTGTTACCTGCTTGTTCGACACGCTGTAGAGATTCCTCTTGCACAAAAGCCTTGCCTTTGAATTCCATAATCAAAACAATTCCAAGCATTAGCCACAATGTAATTGCTGTCAGACTGACTAGCACCTTAAAGCGCAGGCTTTGATACCAGCGAAGTTGTTTCATATCAATCATCCTGATGCGCTCAAATTGAAAAATATTTGTAGGAGAATACGCATGTTAGGTGACAAGAAGTTTACATTTTCACACTTATAGCAAGGTTAATTTTATATTGATGATTCAATGGCTTGCTGGTAATTTAGGAGTGGTTTTGCTGCATTTTTAATACCTTCGCCAAAGGTTGGAAAAATGAGCAATTAGGGTAAAAAGTAAAGGTAAGTTGAGGGTGACGGATTTATTCATGTTTTTGTATCCCGATTAAGATTTATGAAGCAACTATAGCATTGTTTTTGTTAGTTGTCTGAATCAAGATGATTGGCAGGATTGATTGAAACAGGGAGTTATTTCATGCAGGCAAGAGGTTGAAGCCCCGCTTGCGTACTTGAAGCTGAGCTTTTTGGACAGACATGATTAAACTGAGTTTGGTAGCGAGCTATTTATTTGATTTGAATAATGCCCACTTTTTGAGCTTCAAATGAGTTTAATATTCTGATTGCGTTATCGCGTATGACTTTTTCAATATCCTTGACTTTTACATTGCCCGTGCGAATCCAAACCAAATAAGGTGGATGACCTTTCAAGTTGATAATATCTATAAAATCAGCATCCTTAGTTGCAATAATAAAGTTGTGAGTTTTGGCAAATTCCCATATTTTTAAGTCATCTTCGTTTTCAAGTTGTAAGTCTTTAACGTGTTTTGACTCTGGAAATATGTCTGAAAGTCTATGCACCAGTTTGTATGAAAGGTGTTCGTCGAATAGTAATTTCATTAGGATATGATGAGTTGATTTTGTTCTCTGTCAGCAGCATAAGCTAAGCAAGCTTGAATGTCTGTTAGTGTTAATTCGGGAAAGTCATCAATAATTTCTTCTGAGGACATTCCATTTGCAAGCATGTCCAACACATCATAAACCGTCATTCTAAGCCCTCTAATGCAAGGCTTTCCTGAACGTTTTCCAGGTTCTAAGGTAATAATATTTTTATAGTTCATTTTTGTCATAGATTTAAGTTGATATTCAAAGTATTCGTTATTTTAGCTAGAAATTCAAGGATAAAAAATGGGGTTGGTTGAAGTGGGGGATTATTTCATACAAGCAAAAGGTTGAAGCCCCGCTTGCACTCTTGAAGCAGAGCTTCTTGGACAGACACTACTAAACTGAGTTTGGTAGCGGGTTATCTTACTCATCAAATACCCATGTCCATAGAATATTAAGACCATTATTAATAGGTGCAATTGGAGCAGGAGGAAAATCTTCACTTATTTCTCCTGGCTCTATACCAAAACGAGCAATATATGGATAATTTGCAGGCCAGCTCTTTTTAAATTCTTTACGAGTTTGAAAAACAGCAAATGGTAAAGCTATGATTGCGAAAATTGTTTCAATTGTAAATAATACTACATGTATACATAAAAATATTACTGTAGCAATAATAGCTATTATAAAACGTACAGCTGTAACAATTACGTCCATATCTGATAAGCCTTTAAAATATGTTATATTATGGTTAAAAGGTTAAGCTATAATATTTATAGAACCGATTTGAAATCTAGGTTAAGTAGCCAATCTTTTGATAAGAAGC
>CAYMCP010000059.1:0-22482 GCA_964388965.1 uncultured Thiotrichaceae bacterium
TAAAATCCATAAGATAGCCTCGATCAAGGTGAGAATTATCCTCATGACCATGCACCGCGTCATCATGCCACACCAGCGTCCTACGACATTCGTGAAGTTTAGAATGAGAATTGCTGGGCAAAAAACAAACTACTTGATAAATTGAAATTTTTTCTTTAGAATTCGACGGCTTAACATTCCAGTGGTAAGTGACAAGGTTTAACAGCTATGAAAGCAGATATTCATCCAAAATATGAAGAGATTACCGTAACTTGTAGTTGTGGTAGTACGTTTACAACTCGTTCAACTACCGGCAAAGCAGTACATGTTGATGTCTGCTCAGAATGCCATCCATTTTATACGGGTAAGCAAAAAATTGTAGATACTGCCGGTCGTGTTGACAAATTCCGCCGTAAATATTCAAGAAAAAAAGCAGCTTAAACGAATTTTAATGACTACTGAAGCCCTATTTTCCAGTAGTCACATTCCTCAAGATTTAATTCGATATTCCGCTGAACGTGCGTGCGCCGTTAAGCCTTCTCCACGCGCTAATGCCGAAGCAATTTTACCTAATTTATCCGCGCCATCATCCGAACACATAATTAAAGATGAACGTTTTTGAAAATCATACACGCCCAATGGTGACGAAAAACGTGCAGTTTGCGAAGTAGGTAACACATGATTTGGACCTGCACAATAATCACCTAATGCCTCCGCTGTATAAACACCCATAAAAATCGCTCCGGCATGACGTATTTTTTTTGACCAAATCGGTGCATCTACAACTGATAATTCCAAATGTTCCGGTGCGATAATATTAGCAACACGAATAGCATCATCTAAATCTTGTACTTGAATTAATGCACCGCGATTGTTGATTGATGTGGTAATAATATCGGTGCGAGGCATTTCTGCTAGCAATTTATTCATACTGGCAAGCACAGTGTCGAGATAATCAGCATGAGGACATAATAAAATCGCTTGAGCTTGCTCATCATGTTCCGCCTGCGAAAACAAATCCATTGCAATCCAATCTGGATCAGTATTCCCATCGCATATTATTAAAATTTCCGATGGACCTGCGATCATATCAATCCCAACCGTACCAAATACAAGACTTTTTGCAGTCGCAACGTAAATATTACCGGGTCCTACAATTTTATCTACTTTTGGAATTGTCTCAGTGCCATAGGTTAAAGCGGCAATCGCTTGCGCACCACCAACAGTAAATACCTGATCAACACCTGCAATTTTAGCGGCTGCTAAAACCATATCATTCAATTCGCCTTGCGGGGCAGGTACAACCATGATGATATTTTCAACGCCTGCAACCTTCGCAGGAATCGCATTCATCAGCACCGACGAGGGATAAGCAGCCTTACCACCGGGCACATACAATCCTACTTTATCTAATGCAGTGACATGTTGACCTAAGATTGTGCCGTCCTCTTCCTGATATTGCCAAGAGCTTTGTTTTTGATGCTGATGATAATTGCGTATTCTTGCTGCGGCTTTTTCCAATCCTTGCCGTTGCGCAGACGGTAAATTATCCAATGCTTGTTGCATTCTCTCAGCCGTTACTTTGAGTTGATCTGCTGTTTGTACCCGTAATTTATCAAATTGTTGCGTGTAATTGATTAAAGCGGTGTCACCTTGAGTACGCACACCTTGTAAAATTTGTTTTACAGTATTAACAACTGTCTCATCAGACACAGATTGCCAATCTAACAATTGTTTTAATTCTGTTTCAAAATTATCCGCACTGGTAGTCAAACGTTTTGGTGTAAGCATTATGGTTCTACTTTTGGTTAAATTTAACTAATATCACGTACATTAATCGTTAATTTTTTCATAATCAGGAACTAACTCGATACAACTGCACCGTTCACGAGTTTAATTTTAAGTCAGTTGAATTAGCTCCAAACCACGTTGTTTGCGCTGATTATTGGTATCGCGTAATGAATATATACAACCGCAGTACGCTTGACGGTAAAAATCTTCTTGTTTAGTCATTTCGACCATGCGTTGCGAACCGCCTTTTTTACGCCAGTTGTAATCCCAATAAATCAATCCTGCATAATGTTGCGCAGCACGTAAACCACAATCATTCACTTGCTGCATATTTTTCCAGCGCGACACGCCTAACGAGCTAGTAAAAACTTTAAAACCATGCTCACTTGCGTATAACGCCGCACGTTCCAAACGCATATCGAAACAAACGGTACAACGTTTGCCGCGTTCAGGCTCGGCTGCTAAATGTTTGGCGCGTGCAAACCAATTATCAGGATCATAATCCAAATCTATAAATTCAACACCTAATCTATCAGCATAATGTTTATTTTCATTTTTACGCTTTATATATTCTTGTTGCGGATGGATATTTGGATTATAAAAAATCACACTAAATTGAATATCAGATTGTTTCAATACCTGCATGATTTCCCCAGTACAGGGTGCACAACAGGAATGTAGTAAAATTGCTTTATTATCAGGAGCTTGTAGTATGGGACGTTCAAACATAGGGAAGTTACCTATTAATTATCAATGTGGCATAGGTGGATAGAGCAAATTATCGGCTACTGTTGCATTATTATTAATCAGAGCGAAATCGCTACTTACCCACCTTTTTCCATTTTCTTTCTTAAAATTTCATTGGCGTGACCTGCCAAATTTGTGTGGCATACTCTCTTATCGTCCGATCAGAGGAGAATTTGCCCATCCGTGCGACATTTAAAATTGCACGTTTAGTCCACTCGTCAGGTTGACGGTATACCGATTCAATATTTTGCTGACAACCAATATAATCAGCATAATCAGCGAGTAACATATAACGATCACCGTGTATCGTTAATGCCTCGACTATCGGCTTAAAGCGATTAGGATCATCGGGACTAAAATAACCTGAGCCAATCATATCTAACACCTGTTTTAATTCGCCATTACTATGATAATAATCCCAAGGGTTATAACTATGTTGTCGTTTTTCTTCCACTTGCGCCGCAGTTAAACCAAAAATAAAAATATTTTCATCACTGACCTCTTCCTTAATTTCGATATTTGCACCATCCAATGTACCAACAGTTAACGCGCCATTTAATGCTAATTTCATATTACCAGTACCTGATGCTTCCATTCCCGCAGTAGAAATTTGTTGCGATAAATTCGCCGCAGGAATAATTTTCTGTGCAGTGGAAACGTCATAATTTGGTACAAAAACCACTTTTAAACGCTCATCTACGATTGGATCATTATTAACAAACTCTGCGACATCGTTAATCAATTTGATAACCAATTTCGCCATCATGTAAGCAGGCGCGGCTTTACCGGCAAAAATGACGACACGCGGCACCACATCTTGTTGTGGATTTTGGCGAATCCGATTGTATAACGTGATGACATGCAGTAAATTGAGCAATTGACGCTTATACTCGTGGATTCGTTTAATTTGTACATCAAACAAAGCCTCTGGGTTTAATTTAATTTTAGTAAGCTGTTCTATGTGTTTGGCTAAACTCTTTTTATTCGCCAATTTGACCGCTTGGAATGCTTGTTGAAACGTCTTATCCTGCGCTAGTGGCACAAGTTTTTGTAACTGTTCCAAATCTGTAACCCAACCCAATCCCACTGTCTCTGCAAGTAAGTTACTCAAATGCTTATTCGCTTCAAACAACCAACGACGTGGTGTAATACCATTGGTTTTATTAACAATTTTATCTGGAAAATAGTGATCAAAATCCGTAAACAGATTACTTTTAATCAGTTGAGTGTGTAATGCTGCAACGCCATTGACTTTATGACTACCTACAACCGCTAAGTGTGCCATGCGTACATGTTTTTCACCTTCTTCGCCGATAATGGACATACGACGCATTTTATCCATATCACCCGGATATTGATGATTAACTTCACGTAAAAATAAATGGTTAATTTGATAAATAATTTGTAAATGACGTGGCAATAAATGTTCTAGTAATTGAGTTGACCAAGTTTCTAACGCTTCTGGTAACAAAGTGTGATTGGTGTAAGAAAAAACTTTTTGACAAATTTTCCACGCCTCATCCCATTCTAAACGATGTTTATCCAGTAAAATGTGCATTAATTCTGGAATGGCTAAATTAGGATGCGTGTCATTCAATTGAATGGCAATCTTGTTAGGCAATTCTCGCACGTCGTTATGCGCACTAAAAAACCGCCGCATAATGTCTTGTAACGATGCTGAAACAAAAAAATATTCTTGACGCAAACGCAATTCTCGCCCCATTGCAGTGCTGTCGTCTGGATATAATACTTTGGATAAATTTTCTGACCAATTCTTAGCCCTTACCGCAGCAAAATAATCACCTTTATTAAATGAACCTAAATCTAAATCACGCGATGCTTTAGCTACCCATAAACGTAAATTATTTACTGTTTGCGTTCCGTAGCCGGCAACTAAAATATCGTATGCCATCGCCATAACATCCTCATCGCTTTGCCAGTGAAAACCTTGTCGTCCATGTTCGTCGATGTATTCATTAACATGACCGCCAAAATCAACTTTGAATAATACTTCAGGGCGAGTATATTCCCAAGGATTGCCGTAACGTAGCCAACTATCTGGTTGTTCGACTTGATAACCATCTTTAATCCGCTGGTAAAACATGCCGTACTCGTAACGAATGCCATAACCGTATCCGGGTAAGCTTAAAGTTGCCATCGAATCTAAAAAACACGCCGCTAAACGTCCTAATCCACCGTTACCAAGTGCGGGATCAGGCTCAATTTCACAAATACAGTCTCTTTTGACTTTAAGGTTATCCAAAGCCTCGCAAACATCGTCGTAAATACCAAGATTGAGCATACTATTGGTTAATAAGCGTCCCATTAAAAATTCTAATGATAAATAGTAAATACGCTTACTGTCTTGCTCATAACAGGTTTTAGTCGTTTCAATCCAACGCTCTGATAAATAATCGCGCACTGTGTAAGCAATCGCAAAAAACCAATCACGTTCTGTTGCATTACTACGTTCTTTAGCAACGGTATGCGTTAGATGATTGAGAATGTCCTGTTGAATTGTAGGAACATCATATTTTAGTTGTATAGGTTTGATTTTCATGGTTTCCTCCCAAAGGTGTTGCGCCATTGTAGCGGATTTAAGCGTTAAATTTCATGAAAAATTGTACACGAAAAATGTATGAGGCTAATAGTTATAACCTCTTGCTGTGTTTAAATTTATTGGACAATTAGGACTATCAGTCCTTTGGTATGAAAAATAAGGACTGCCAGCCCTTGGGACGAGGCAAAGTGATGGATTTGTCAGCAATTCTCATTTTAAATTTCATGAATCATGAATGTCGTAGGACGCTGGTGCGTCTCACTGGGTGACGACGCGGTGCATCGTCACGAGTCAAAACGAGAATTGCTACGGATTTGTAGTCGTAAAGTCAGAAAAATATTTTTTTTAAAATAAGTTTTTATTCGCCGCTTTTTCCCGTGCAGCCTCTCGCGTGATCAAATTTTGATCTAATAATTTTTGTAAAACTTGATCAAGGGTTTGCATCCCAAATTGTTGTCCTGTTTGAATAGCAGAAAACATTTGCGCGGCTTTATTTTCCCGAATCAAGTTACGAATCGCAGGCGTTGACACCAAAATTTCATGCGCCGCAACCCGACCACCACCAACTTTTTTCAATAATGATTGTGACACAACCGCTTTAATGGATTCCGATAACATGGTACGAATCGTATCTTTTTCCGCAGTAGGGAAAACTTCTACTAGACGGTCAACCGTTTTATTGGCGGATTGGGTGTGCAAGGTGCCGAATACAACGTGTCCCGTTTCTGATGCAGATAATGCTAATTTAATTGTTTCTAAATCCCGCATTTCTCCAACTAGGATGACATCAGGGTCTTGTCGTAGTGCGGAACGGAGTGCTTCGTTAAAACCCAAAGTATCACGTTTAACTTCGCGTTGGGTAATCAAACTACGTTTACATTGATGCACAAATTCAATCGGGTCTTCGATGGTGAGAATATGCCCGTATTCAGTTTCATTGCGATAATTCATCATCGCCGCCAATGTGGTAGATTTACCAGAACCTGTACCACCAGTCACGAGTACCATGCCTCGCGCTGTCATCGCAAATTCTTTAAAAATTGCAGGGGCTTTTACTTGGTCTAAGCTCAAAATTTCAGAAGGAATGGTACGAATAACGGCACCCGCACCCCGATTTTGGTTGTACGCATTCACTCGAAATCGGGCTAAACCGGGAATTTCAAATGAAAAGTCGCATTCTAAATATTTTTCATATTCCTTACGCTGATTATCATTCATTACGTCATAAACCATATCGCGTACCTGACTATGGTCGAGTGCAGGTACATTGATTTTACGCATATCACCACTCACGCGAATCATGGGTGGTACACCAGCCGATAAATGGAAGTCAGATGCTCCATTTTTGACCCCAAAAGCGAGAATTTCACCTATATCCATATCTTAATCCTAGTTTAAAAACGGACGCTGTTTTAACCAAGTCAGTTTACATCCTATTACGTATGATTCAAAGTGTTTGGATAGATTTTATGCAAAATTCTCCATTGATTACACATAGTAAATCACTGATAATGAAGCACTGGTAATAACTGATGACCGATAAATGCTAAAACTTTCTGTAGTGATTATTGGACGCAATGAGGGTGAACGCCTAATACGTTGTATTCGTTCGGTGCAAGCGATGGTAGATTTTGATGCTGATAGTGTTGAAATTATCTATGTAGATTCTAATTCAACTGATGATAGTCCGCAGCAAGCCAAGCAATTAGGTGCAAAAGTGTTGGTAGTACATCCCAAACGTCCCGCTGCTGCAATTGGACGTAATGCAGGCTGGCAACACGCACAAGCACCTTATATTTTATTTTTGGATGGTGATACGATTTTACATCCTGATTTTGCCCGCATTGCTTTGCGACACTTTACAGCACATTCTAAAACTGCGATTGTATGGGGACATCGACGTGAATTGTATCCAGAGCAATCTTTATATCAGCGGGTATTAGATTTAGATTGGGTCTATCGCGCAGGATTGACGGAATTTTGTGGTGGCGATGCACTCATGCGACGTGATGTATTGCAAGAAGTGAATGGTTACAATCCGCAATTAATCGCAGGTGAAGAACCTGAGATGTGTCAACGAATTCGTGCCAAAGGTTACGAGATTTTACATATTGATCAAGCTATGACTTTACATGATTTGGCAATTACACGTTGGTCACAGTATTGGCGTAGAGCAGTACGCGCAGGTCATGCCTATGCAGAAGTATCAAATTTATTGAAAAATACGGCAACACCTTTGTGGGAACGCGACGCGAAACGCAATTTAATTCATGCGAGTGTGCTAATACTTGTTGCCATATTCGGTGCTGTGAGTAGTGTGTTATTCAGCACATTTTTACCTTTATCGTTGAGTATTGGCTTTTTTGCCGCGATTAGTATTCGCACTGCGTGGAAATGCCGCTGGAAGTCTAATAATAGCTTGAATTTATTACTATATGCTATCCATTCACACTTTCAGCAAATTCCTATCGCTTTTGGACAATTAAGTTATTATTACTTACGCTGGCAAGGTAAGCAACGTGGATTGATAGAGTACAAATAATGCGAGTTACATGGTCAAATAATCACTTTTTTCATTTAGATAAATCTTTATTTTTAGCATTATTACTACTGGCTACATTAGGTTTAGTCGTGTTGTACAGTGCAGGTGGTCAAGATGTAAATACAATCATCAGACAAGGACTTCGATTCATCATCGGTTTTGGTATTTTGATTGTTTTAGCGCAGATTCGTCCCGAAAACTTACTGCCCTGGATACCTTGGGCGTATTTAATTGGATTAATATTACTCGTTTTAGTATTGATAATTGGCGATATAGTTAACGGATCACAACGTTGGATTAATTTAGGTTTATTTCGCTTCCAACCTTCTGAAATCATGAAATTAGCTGTACCCTTGATGGTAGCATGGTATGTGGCAGACAAACCCTTACCACCCTCATATCCACTGATAGCCACCACCTTATTGCTTATCATATTACCTGCATTATTAATCGCTAAACAACCAGATTTGGGCACTGCATTATTAATTATTTCATCTGGAATGTTCGTCTTATTTTTAGCGGGATTAAGTTGGAAACTCATTCTCAGCACAATTGCCGCCTCACCGTTTATCGCTTGGAGTTTATGGCAGTTTTTACACGATTACCAAAAAGAACGAGTTTTAACTTTATTTAATCCAGAAGGTAGGTCATTAACAACGGGTTATCACATTGTACAATCAAAAATTGCTATCGGCTCAGGAGGGCTATATGGCAAAGGTTGGCTTAATGGTACGCAATCACATTTAGAATTTTTACCAGAACGCTCAACTGATTTTATTTTCGCGGTATATAGCGAAGAGTTTGGTTTAATTGGGATTTTGGTATTATTAGGTTTGTATATCTTTATATTAACCCGCAGCATGATTATTGCGATTCAAGCACAAGGGAGCTTTTCGCGTTTATTGGCAGGGAGTTTATCTTTAACCTTTTTTGTTTATATTTTTGTTAATATGGGCATGGTTTCAGGAATTTTACCAGTTGTTGGCATACCTTTACCTTTAATTAGTTATGGAGGTACATCACTAGTCACCATGATGGCAAGCTTCGGTTTATTAATGAGCATTCATACCCACAAACGCCTATTATCGGGATAGAAAACAAAGTCATGTACGCTGGTATGTTGTGAAAATATGATATATCAATAGTTCAGCCACTTTTTTAATATTTTGAATAAAATTAATAAATTTGGTTTGAATAGCTTAACAAAATCAATTGATTAACACTTCAAGCGGATAATTCCCAATTTTAGTAAAATAACTAACTGTTGAAAACCCTAGATTTACCTAAATTTTGTCCCCATTATTGTCTGGACAAATTCACTAAATAAAACAAAGGAGTTTATTAATCATGGGCTTATTTGATATGTTTTCTGGAGACGCTGGTATGGAAATGACACCACACCTAGCATTTGCGACCTCTTTGATTTACATGATAGGTGCAGATGGTCACATCGAAAATGAAGAAGTCGGTCAACTGTTAGCTGTATTAGGCGGTGATAATCAAGGTGGTACCATTGGCGTTGGTGCAAATAATCGTAAATTACTCGATAGAGCATTAAAATATACGCAAAGTCATTCACCAGAACAATTTTTTAGCGAAGCTGTGCCGCTACTAACTGATGCACAAAAAATGTGTATTTTGACTAATATTTTAGATTCCTCCTTAGCTGACGGTGGTGCTGCATCTCAGGAACAGGAACTATTTGCTAAATTCTTACAAGCGTTTGGTGTGCAAGAAGAACGTTTTAAACCATTTTTTGAAGTTATCGCTCTGAAAAATGATCGTTCTGTTTTTACTAACCCTGATCATCCGCGTAATACTGCTGGTGAAGTCAGATTGCAAACTAAATAATTCACGTTGTACCAAGAAAGCAACCACATCTATCGCACTCATCCTAATGTTCTTTGTTAGGAAGAGTGTTATTCTTTATTAATCATCATCTTTTTTAGATTTTTTATCTTGAGGAGTTGACAAAGTTGCGCGAAAAAAACTATCTTGCATGTCCTTCCATAAATTGATATTTTGATCGGCGATGTCGGTCATAAATGAGAGCGGATTATACATTTTTTCTTGTAAATCACGCTGTTGCTTAGCAAATAACACTAAACTACGTTCAAAGTAGTTTGCTACAATACCCTGCAAAGTATCACCATAAAAACGGATCAATTGGGCTAACACTTCACTACTAAAAATAGGCTCACCTTCTTCTTCCTGCTCCAAAATAATTTGTAGTAGGATACTGCGCGTAATATCTTGTCCTGTCCTAGCATCTTGAATTTTAAAAGAAACATGCTCCATAACCAACGTTTTAATATCATCTAACGTAATGTAACTACTAATCGTTGTATCATATAAACGCCGATTGGGATATTTTTTAATAATTCGTGGCTCTTCAGCATTTGCTTTGATCATTATTGTCCAACCCACTTAATGAGTTAAAAAGTTTTTGTTTTAAGATAAGTTACTGGTAATTCTATTAAATTTCATTATACCTTAATAATAACAGCTTTTCACATTAATATATTTTTTGAATACGGTAGTATTTTTGATTTGCACGAGACCAAAAACTTTAAAGTAAGCTGATGCAATAAACTTTTTACGCAATTCTTCCTATTTTAAACAGGTAGAACGATCAAATTTTAAGTTTTTTAATGTAAATAATTAAAAATTCTATCGTGTTAATTTTTTCACTGTAGACATCGCTCTATTTCCAGTGAAATCATTAGGATGAGAATGACTGTTGATTAAGTGTTGTGTGTTAGCCAATCTAATATGTAATCTGCTACGATTTGCCAGTCATTTTCCAACATCATTGCATGACCAAATCCCTGAAAAATATGATAATCAGCGTGATAATGATGTGCTGTTAAACGTGTGTTGGAATAGGGAAAAAACACATCTTTACTACCACCCAGTACCAACATTGGTATTTTTGCTGGTTTATGTGGCAACTCCCAACTAAGCATTTCAGTGATTGCCCATTGCGCCTCACCCTGCCAGTGATTAAAGAATTTTTGCAAAATATCATCTTTTATCTCCTCACTCGCAAATAATGCTTGTTTGATCATTTCTGGTGTCGCAAATACCGGGCTTATACCCTGAATTAAACTTAATTGTAATAATAAAAATGGGCTACTCATTGCCATATAAAACATTGACATCATTATCCCCGAAGGCGGGACGGTATTAATCAGAATCGCAGCGGTTGCTGGATGTTGCGCTAAATATTTCTGTACAACCATACCACCCATAGAATGTCCAATTAAAACAGGTGGTTGTTGCAATTGCTCGCTAGCCTTAACAACATCATCTACAAAATCAGCTAGCGTTGTAAAGCTCAATTCCGCTTTGCCGTCACTATTCCCATGTCCACGTAAACTGACAGCATAAGCGGGATAGCCTTGTTTTGCAAAGTAAGGTAAAAAATACTCATCCCAACACCAAGCACCTGCAAATGCACCATGTACGAATAATAAAGGCGGTTTTTGAGAAGGCTCTAGCGGTAAATGCGTTAAAATTTCTAGTTTAGACATACAGTAAATGGCTTTTTCAATATATAGATTACCGCGATCATTGTATCTTGTTTTGATGACAACATGAAATCTATTGAGGAATATTAATAAATTTTTTTAAACTAATTTTGTAATCATGGTGTGTGCTAAGTATATGGATTTTAGTATATGACTATATAGTGATTTACACTTTACTATATGATAATAAGAGGCTAAGCTATAACGATTCTTTGATAAGAGATTACATTCGCTAAAAAAATTTATTTTAAATAAGTAAATAATGATATAGTAATAATTGATATAAATTTAAATTATACAAAAATCTACAAATAGAGCTATATCCTGATGGCGAATATAAATTTTTCTCTTAAAATAACAATAACTTAACAAATTAAAACTATAATAAATACCTAAATGAGGATGACTTTCTCGATTAGGAATCGTTAGCGTTATTCCTCTAAAAAATATAATTTTTAAATGGTAATTTCTATGACAAACATAACCAGTCAATCCTTTGCATTGATGACGCATGATGAAGATATTGAACGTGCGTCGCGTTCTATGCGTGCCATGTCGCACCCATTACGCCTTAAAATCCTTTGTACTTTAGGAGAAGATGAGTATAGTGTGCAAGACATTGTTGAAAAAGTAGGTACGTCCCAAAGTAATATTTCTCAACATCTTGCGATTTTACGTGATAAGGGCATCTTAGCATCTCGTAAAGATGCAAACCGTGTGTATTATCGCGTTAGTGACGCACGAACTTTGCGTTTAATTGGTATGATGCGTGAGGTATTTTGTTCTTCGTTTTGTAATTAAATTTTATTGCTTTAGATATTAATTATCTGCCATTAAAAATTGGGCAAAGTTAGACATTGTTATACAATTTGCCCAAGAAATAGCATGACTTGTAAAAGAAACTAAATAGCCGTATACTGAAAAAGTGAGTTAATTCACAATCTGGTATTGAGAAATGAAAGTAATACAAAGTTGATAGGTGAGTCTTCAAGCCCTAGTTTGGAGCTGAATTTGAACCAATGGAACTGCTTTTGTTTCGTACAGTACGAGCGAATTACTTGAAAGTGTACAACTTCAGATAACTTTTTGGGAACAGTTTGATATGACTATTGAGCGTATTGTCTTCATCGTAGCAGGTCTTATGATATTACTATCTGTTGCATTAACGCATTTTGTCCATCCCTATTTTGTCGGACTAACGATTTTTATCGGTTTAAATTTGTTTCAAACTGGTTTTACTAAGTGGTGTCCACTGATTACCATTTTGAAAATGGTGGGTGTACCATCCGAAAATCAACAACAGCAACAACATAGCAGCGTTTAATCTCAACTAATTTCAAGTATTTTGACAGTTTTAAAATTTGGTAATGCGTGCTCTACCTTATCCTGCTCTCGCATTGTCAATGTGCCAAAATATTTTTTTCTCTTTTCAATAACCACTAAACTGCCAAAATACTATTTTCAATATTTATTTTCTTAATGTTAAAAATAATTTCTTATTCTAATGTTCTCCATTGAATACAGTTTAGATGCGCTATATCTTAATGATAAAAATATTAAAATTACAGATTTTAAACCCGTACTAGAATACTTGAGATAAACGCAATATACTCGTAATTGACTAACAAATTGTTCACTACAAATTCAGGTAAGATGCAACTGCTAATATATTGTTGTATTAAATCTAGCCAATTAGTTCAAAAAATTCACTTTTAAAAAAGTACAAAAAAAGGCAAAATAGTGTCTGTTTGAGCTATCATTCTTATCAAGGTAATAATGGTACGAAGTTAATTCCAACATTCCACACCTAAAAGAACAAATGTTTGATTTAAAATATTTATATGTAAAATTTATGACTGCATAAAATACAATTTGACTTTAAATATCAAATAGTTACAAATAAGGTACAGAATGTCGGTTAATTCACAAAATTGTAGGAATATAAACTAATGCAAAAACTTGAAGTCAATCTTCCAGATAGTGTTTATAATCGCTTACAAAAGCTATTTACGGATCAAGGTGGTGATGATTATGCCAGTGTCAATACCGACGAAGTCAAAGGATATGACGCGCTACTGACTGATTTATTAACTTTGGGGTTAGAACAATTAATTGATACTGAGGCACAATATCCCGATGATAATTAAAAATTGATATAAGTATATTACAATTAAATCAAATAATCAGTATCGACGCTCCCAAGATAATCTTGGGAGTATGTTTTTTTGTGTACTTACCTGCTTTTGTAAACAAGTATATAGAGCTTTTAATGATAAGTTTATAATCGATCAGCTTGTCCCGCGTGTTGAACGAAAATAAATCCATTTCACACCACGCTGTTGCTTATCGTGCTTAATCCCAAGTTAAGGCACTACCGGTACGGTATTCTTGTACACGGGATTCAAAAAAGTTTTTTTCTGCATTTAACTCAAATTCACTAATCCATGGTATCGGGTGGGATTTGATGTTAAACAGCGGCTCTAAATTCAAATCATAACAAATTTTATCAGCCATAAATTGTGCATATTCGATGTAGGATTGCACCGACATACCCAATACACCACCATCAGGCATAACGGCTTTCGCATAAGCAGATTCTAATTTTACCGCTTCGTTAATTATTGCGCGGGCACGTTCTTGCATTTTTTTCGTCCATAAGCCATCATTTTCATGAATGATCTGGCGAATTAACCATAACGCATTTTGTGAATGTAAATTTTCATCACGCCAAATATACGCATATTGTTCAGCGGTATTTTTTAATTTACCTTGACGTGCTAAGGCAAAAATCTGTGAAAAGCCTAATGGGAAAAATAAAAATTCAAACACGTAGTAACTAATTAAATCTTCTAGTAACGCAAGATTTGCCTCATGCGAACCAGGCGGCGCATCGCAATTTACAACGTTATTGGTAAACTGCAAATTCCAATTTAATTTATCAGTTAATTCAGGCACTTCTTGATACAGGCTGAAAATTTGACCTTGACCTTGCTCATCTAAGCCAAATGATTCCAAAATGAATAAATAGCTTTCTAGGTGATTAGCCTCTTCTGCGATTGCCCAGCGTAAATATTGACGCATTTCATTGGCGGTGATGTGGTGCAAAATCGCATTATCTAAATTGTCGGGCACTAAATTGTCGCTCGCAGTCAAATAGGAAATATTGGTTTTAAATAGCCACATTTCCGACTCGTTCAACTTGCCTGTTAGCCATTGTGTTTTATCCTCTCCCATTGGAATATCGTTAGGCACCCAAAAGTTTTGCCGTGCATCTAAAAATCGCTGACGTACTGAGGCGTATTTGATCGGAATCGGCTGGCGTAAATCATAACCGCGACCACCGATTACTTTTACATCATCAGCATGGGGTCCCTTGTTACCAATGGAAATCGGGTCTAGTGATGAAGAAACAGGAAATATTTTTTTAACTGATTCGTTTATAGCAATATTTTCACTCGTATCAACGTCATCAAACTCTAACATGAAATCAGCTCCGCAATGAAATTTGAATTGAAAAAACGACAACTCAATTAATAATGAATAATTATCAATGGCGATGTCGTTATTATGATTTTTTTCCTAGTAACTGCATGTGGATAGGATAGTTGCAGCATGATTAAGAAAGGAATATTACGAAGTATTTTATCATACTTACTTACTGAAAACTAAGGATTTTTTCTATTTTATATCGTTGAGTTGGTAGCAAGTTCGCTAAGATTTTGTTCTATTTTGGTTATTGGATGATCTGAGGAGGGGTAAATTTTTTTATAGGTTTAAACCTGTCAAATAGATTAAGCTGTTGTGGTTTTAGTTAATTTCTTTGTAAAATTTATACGAAGTTAAAAACAACTGTAATTTGATTTTTTACCATGATAAGGCATCCAAAATGATTTATTTGTTCTCATAATTGACACAATAGAATTAAATTACGCTTGTGTCAGCCTCAGTCTGAATCCAATCGTGAAAACGTAAGAGTGTTAATACTAACTTACAGAATTATTAGCTTAAATTGGGTGAGTTTTATAGTGAAAGCAAATTTTTTTGCTGAATGGGACATGAGGCTATTTTTAATACGAGAACAGTAGCAATCCATACCCGTTCCGCGCCACTCGCGTGGTGGGATAGGCATTCCTACGCTGGAAATGCTGTAAAAACTGTAAAAACGATTGTTTTAATGATTATAAGTTGTTGATTCAAATAACGCTAAATTCAAAAAAGTAAGTATTTTTACAGTCTCTGGAGCGTAGGAACAAGAAAGAAACGATTGTTGTCAACTCAAGCCAAGTTGTTATGAATTATTTTTCATTCTCAACGCTTCTGCCAACGCATT
This sequence comes from uncultured Thiotrichaceae bacterium, assembly GCA_964388965.1. GTDB lineage: Bacteria > Pseudomonadota > Gammaproteobacteria > Beggiatoales > Beggiatoaceae > Albibeggiatoa. The sequence continues at coordinate 15,480 of CAYMCP010000059.1, forward strand.
ACCCATCGCAGTCGCCTGTTGCGATTCCTGAGGTTTAGCTTGACGAATGGATTGCTTAGGTTTTGATTTACTGGATGTTTTTTTGGATTGAACCACTGGTTCATGTTTCATGCTAGGCGAAACGTGTTCTTTACTTTTGTCAGTTAAACGCATGGTTAGCGCAACACGACGACGTTTTAAATCTACCTCCAGCACTTTAACTTTTACCACATCGCCCGCTTTCACTACATCATGCGGATTTTTGACAAATTTATCTGCTATAGCCGAAATATGCACTAAACCATCTTGATGTACACCAATATCGACGAATGCGCCAAAATTGGTCACATTTGTTACCACACCTTCCAAAATCATATCTGGCTCTAAGTCGTCTAATTCTTCAACGCCTTCCTTAAATTCAGCGGTTTTAAATTCGGGGCGTGGGTCACGACCGGGCTTATCCAATTCGGCTAAAATGTCTTGCACAGTCGGTAAACCAAATTTATCATTAACAAATTCTTCTGGACGTAAATCACGTAAAAATTGCGAATTACCGATAATTTTATCAATACTTTGCCGCTTTTTAATAATAATCTGTTCCACGATAGGATAGGCTTCAGGATGTACAGCCGATGCGTCTAGTGGATTGCTACCGTTCATAATACGCAAAAAACCAGCTGCTTGTTCAAAGGTTTTCGCGCCTAAACGTGGGACTTTTCGCAGTGTTTCACGACTATCAAATGCACCAAATTCATCCCGATACATAACAATATTTTTCGCTAAATTAGCATTTAAACCCGATACTCGACTGAGCAATGGAATCGAAGCAGTATTTACATCTACACCGACTGCATTAACACAATCTTCTACGACTGCATCCAAAGTACGAGCTAATTGAGTTTGATTGACATCATGCTGATATTGACCAACACCGATGGATTTAGGGTCGATTTTGACTAATTCCGCTAATGGGTCTTGTAATCTGCGCGCAATCGAAACTGCACCACGATAAGAAACATCTAAATCAGGAAATTCTTGCGCTGCCAGCTCTGAAGCTGAATATACTGATGCACCCGCTTCTGAAACCATGATTTTATGTAATTTTAATTCTGGGTAGGCTTTAATTAAATCCGTCACCAATTTGTCTGTTTCGCGCGACGCAGTGCCATTACCAATACTTATTAAATCTACATGATGTTGTTTAGCAAGTGTGGCTAAAATTTCGATGGATTCAGACCACTGATTACGTGGGGCATGTGGAAAAATAGTTGTGTGCGAGATTAATTTGCCTGTGTCGTCTACTATGGTGACTTTTACTCCTGTTCTTAATCCAGGGTCTAAGCCCATTGTCGCACGTTGCCCGGCGGGCGCGGCTAATAATAAATCTTTCAAATTTTTTGAAAATACGCTAATGGCTTCGCTTTCCGCCCGTTCACGCAAACGCATGAATAATTCTACATCTAAACTTAAACGGATTTTATGTCGCCAGCCCCAGCGCACAGTTTCTTGTAACCATTTATCAGCAGGTCGGTCTTTGTCTTCGATACGGAATTGTTTAGCAATGAGATATTCGCAAGGGTGAGTCGCTTTGCTATCGGATTCGTCGCCCACAGGTAAATTAAGTTGTAAAATGCCTTCATTACGTCCGCGAAATAAGGCTAATGCACGATGTGATGGTATTTTTTCCAATGGTTCGTGATAATCAAAATAATCAGCGAATTTCGCACCTTCTTCCTCTTTGCCTGCGACAACTCGCGCTTGTACAGCGGCATTTTCCCACATATATTCACGTAAACGTCCAATCAATTCGGCATCTTCGGCGTATTTTTCCATCAAAATTTGTTTTGCACCGTCAAGAGCTTGTTTAATATCCTCTATACCTTTATTTTTATCGATATATTCAAGTGCAATTTGTTCAGGTGCTGTTTCTGGATGTTCGAGTAAGGTGAGAGCTAAAGGCTCTAAGCCTGCTTCTTTGGCAATTTGTGCTTTGGTACGGCGTTTAGGTTTGTAAGGAAGATATAAATCTTCGAGTCTGGTTTTCGTTTCTGCTTCTTGGATTGCTTGGGCTAGATTATCCGTTAATTTGCCTTGTTCTTCGATACTACTAAGAATAGTGGCGCGACGTTCTTCTAATTCGCGTAAATAGCGCAGTCGTTCTTCAAGGGTGCGTAGATGGGTATCGGTTAAACCGCCGGTTACTTCTTTGCGATAGCGTGCGATAAAAGGGACAGTCGCACCTTCATCCAGTAATGCAACGGCTGCTAATACTTGGCGTTCATTAACTGCTAATTCCTCAGCAATGCGTTGAGCAATTGTTTTCATAAATCTGTATTGTCCTAGACTCAAGCGAAATAGCTTATTATTATAACAGTGAATGATGAATTGAGAGCAATGACTTTGAGAACAACAGCAATTCTCATTTTAAAATTTATGTAGGAACCAACACCTTCGCCAATATTCTCCTCGTTCCAATCGTCTCCGTTCCTCTCGTCCCAATGATCTCCGTTGGGATACAGCAGGACGCTCTGCGTCTTGATTTATTGTGGATTGCAAATGAACTGGGTAACGCCTATTTTAATTAATAAGTTGACTAATCAATCAGTTACAAATTATTTTGTATTAGCTTAAAAAAAGTGCTAGTTTTAACAATCAAAATTGTTAGTGGAGTCATGTATGCAATTGTGGACTAAAATAGGTGAGCTTATTCGTTCATCTTCTCAAATCATTACCTTTAGTTTTCTAACTATCGCTTTTATTGGCAGTGTTTTCTATCTCGCTTACCAATTTGTTCCTCCTCCTCCACCAAATAAAGTTAAAATTGCAACCGGTCGAGAAGGAGGTGCCTACTACAATTTTGCCCAACAATATAAAGTGCAATTGGCAAAAAAATTTAAAATCGAATTGGAAATTATACCAACAGCAGGTTCCGTCGAAGCGATTACTGCGCTGGCAAATAATGAAGTAGATTTTGCCTTCGTACAAGGCGGGGTTGCTAAAAATATCCAATCTATCGATAACAGCAAACTCGTCTCTATCGCCAGTTTATTCTATGAACCATTGTGGGTATTTCATCAAGCAAGTTTGCCATTAATTTATCTATCTGATTTAAAAGGTAAAAAAATTGCTATTGGTGAAATAGGTAGCGGCACAAGACCGTTAGCTATTCACAGATTGAAAGACAATGGTGTAACTGCTGATAATTCAACATTGCTTGATATATCCGCCTCAAGTGCGGTTAAAGCACTCAAAGCGGGAGAAATTGATGTAGCATTTTTTGTCACTTCGCCTAGATCAGAGTGGATTGTTGAATTGATGCAATCTCCAAATATTGAGCTTATGCACTTCAAACGTTATAAAGCCTATACAAAACGTTATCATCATTTCCATTATGCCGAATTAGCACAAGGTAGTATTGATTTAGAAAAAAATTTACCCCATCAAGATACAATTTTAATCTCTATTGCAGCAAGTTTATTGACTCATAACGATATGAATAGTGGTCTAGTTCGGATGTTATTGCATATTATACAGCCTATTCACGAAAAAGGTGGATTATTAGAACCTTCTAAAACTTTTCCGAGCCTAGATTATTTAGAATTGCCGCTGCACAGTAATGCAGAACATTATTTAAAGCACGGACATTCTTGGTTAGAAAATTTCTTTCCACTCGGTGTTGCAGTACAATTAGAACGACTTAGCATCATGTTAATTCCCTTATTAACTTTATTATTTCCATTGATTAAAAGTGTATTCCCAATTTATCGTTGGAGCATTCGCTTTAAAATTTATCGTTGGTATCAAATCCTAAGACAAATTGACAGAGATATTGACGGGTTACAATTGGACGTGATAGATGATGAAATTCAACGATTGTCCAAATTACGCCAAGAATTAGCTAAACAAGTTTCTGTACCACTATCATATATGTCGGAATTTTACACTTTGCGCGTTCATATCAATCTGATTTTACAACAATTAAAAGAACAACGCCAGTCGTTAATAAACAAACAATGAAGCAAATTTGTGGTTTCACATTATTGGAATTATTGGTTGCATTAGCGATTTTTTCCATCGTTGCAATAATGGCTTACAGTGGATTAAATGCGGTACTTAAAGCAAGAGAGCAAACCACGTTACAGGCTGAGGAATTAAAAAAATTACAAATGACAATACATTTTCTTAGTCGAGATTTGCAACAGTTCGTTAATCGCCCAATTCGCGGTGAGTTGGGTGAATTACAACCTGCATTACAAGGACAACCTAATCAATTATTTTTCACTCATGCAGGCTGGCATAATCCAGCTCAACAGAAGCGTAGTCAATTACGTCGCGTAAATTATTTTGTTGAAAATCAGCAACTTTGGTTACGCTATTGGGCAATATTGGATCGGGTGCAAGATTCACAATTTTACCAAGTGCAACTATTAGATGGCGTAAAGGAAATGCAGCTTACTTTTTTAGATGATAATAATGAATGGCAATCAAGTTGGATTATTTCGCCGCAAGGTGTGACAGAGGATAAACGTTTACAATTGGAACCCCCGCGCGCAATAGGTGTGACATTAGACACGCAACGCTGGGGAATTGTGCGCAGAATATTGGTATTGATAGAATCTCCCGTTTATGTCACGCAACAATGAGTTTTAAGTTCTATGCAAATCGGTATTTTTAAAGAAATTTGTCATGTCCACTATTTTTATTCCAAAATCCAGTAATTTAAGCAATTAACTGTATGTGTTAAAATGCGCTTGAATAAATTTAGTACACAGCATTCACGGAAATCCCATGTCAGAAATATTAACACCACCTCCAGTAACTACAACTCGTCATGCTTACAATGCTTGTCATCCTGATAAACCTTTGTTACCTGATGATATGCGTTATGTGGATTTGCGTACTGCGCGGGGTGATCAAGATTTTGTAGAAAGTTTGGCAGGCGCCATTGATTGGGGACAAGATGCCAGTCCACCCTATCAGAAACGTTTGTTTACTGGACATCGTGGTTGTGGTAAAACAACTGAATTATTGCGTTTAAAACAAAAATTGGAAGGTTTAGGCTTTTTTGTAATTTATCTGGATGTTGAAGACCAATTAGATTTAGAAGATATTGAATATACTGATCTATTGTTAAGCATGATGAGCAGCTTATTCAAATCGGCGGAAAAAGCTGAGTTAGCATTGTCAGACAAATTGTTAGATGCGATTCATGACTGGTTTGCTCAACGAATTTTAACTAAAAGCGATTATCAAGATTTACAAGCAGATTTAGAAACCAAAGCGACAGCCGGTGCTCGGATTCCTTTTATTGCCAATTTTTTTGCCTCGCTAACCAGTAACATTAAAATCGGTAGCAGTCAAAAAACCGAAATTCGTAAAGTTTTAGAACGGGATTTGAGTGTTTTTGCAGAACGTTTGAATAGATTAATTGATAGTGTACGTCAACAAGTTAGGGATAGAGGCTTACGCGATATTGTGATAATTGTCGATGGCTTAGAAAAAATGCCTTTCAAAATGACGAGTAAACTGATTTCGCAAAGAATCTCGGATGTAGAACCTGTTGTAAGTGAGAAATCTAATCATGAAATGTTATTTGTAGATAATGCTAATCGTTTGGAAATGCCTGAATGTCACGTGATTTATACCGTACCTATTTCATTGGCTTATAACGCTAATTTGGGTAATACCTTCAGTGGTGATTATACTGCTGTTATACCAATGGTGAAATTACCTAGTGATTTATCCGAAGGTTATGCTAACGATAAAAATTTTAAGTTATTCAAGCAGTTAGTGGCTAATCGCATCAATATTGATCAGGTGTTTGAATCAGATAAATTATTGGATGAATTAATTATTAACAGTGGTGGTGTAGTACGAGATTTAATGCGTTTAATTCGGACTGCTTGCGAAGGAACAACACAGATTAACGATAATAGCGTTAAAAAAGCAATCCGTACTTACATGGCAGAATATGACCGTTTGTTGCGTTTAGATGATTTTACTTTGTTGAAAGAAGTTCATGCAACCAAGCAAGTAACCGCTGATGGTAAGTATGGACGTTTATTGCATTTACGCTTGGTATTGGAGTATATGAACGGTAAACGTTGGGTTGATTTACACCCTTTGGTACGGGCTATTGAGCGGGTTAAGGAACAGTTATCATAATGTCAGATAATGAGTTAGGGCTGCGACACCAAGATGAATTAAATAGTTTACTGTGGTGTTTGCAAAATGCCGAAGAGTTTAATTTATACATTTGCCAATACAGCAGTATCCCGTATCGTTTACAGATCACTGAATATCTACGAGCACAATGTGCTGCTATCGAATTCAGCATATTAAATTTATCTCCCGAACAATTCATAGATGCTGTGTTACTGGAGTTTGCACGCGAGCAACCAACCCATTTACCGATTTTTATTTATGATTTAGAACGTCTATTGCTGACTATAGATAAAGAAAAAAATATGCAATGGGCATGGCAGCTTGGTGTGCGGCGTTCTAAATTGCGTGAATTACAGCGTAATACTGTGTTTTGGTTACCTGTTGCGGCGATGGAATTATTAGCGCGTGAAGCACCTGATTTTTACGATTATGTCAGTGGATTTTTTTATTTTGCCGAGCCACAACAAGCGATGAATTTACCTTTTTCGCCTATGCAGTTTGATAATGACAAAATTACTAATTTAACTTACAAAGAAAAACAAGATTGGTTAGCAGTATTGATGGAATCATTATTAGATGATGATTTGACAGATAAGAAAAAAGCTGAATTATTAATTGATATTGGCGATATACAAAAAGTATTGGGTCACTACAATGATGCAGATAGATATTTTCGGCAGGCTTTGTCGTTGTATCAAGCCTTAGAGCATGAAAAAAGCATAGCCATAACCCAAGGCAGAATCGCCGACATCTTACAAGCGCGTGGAGAACTCGATGAGGCTTTGCGCATTCGTGAACAAGAACAATTGCCGGTCTATGAACGCCTTGGCGATGTGCGCTCAAAAGCGGTGACCATGGG
>CAYMCP010000060.1:0-22291 GCA_964388965.1 uncultured Thiotrichaceae bacterium
CATAAGTGATTGATTTTATTATAGGTAAAAAAAGTTTTTCGGAGTTCTCAGTATTCATAATATTTTCCTTTACAGGTTTTGGCTTGGTATCGCTTTAATTTTTTGTAATGCTCTGTGCTGCCAACTGTTACACATTTCTCCCTCGCATATAGATTCGTATAATTCATAACATAATATTTGTAAAAATAATGGTTTATTTTGGCTATGTTCTAAAATAAATTTAATATCTGTTTCCTTAAACTTTTTTGGTGATAATGCTATTAATTGCTTGGTTTCTGTTTCGTTAAAACTTTCCAAATGAATTACATCACCAAAAATATTGAAAAATTTTGAAGAATTACCTTTACATTTAAAATATTGTGGATTTTTAGTTGAAGTTAAAATAAAACTTAAATAGTGGCTATCCAACATTGAAGTAGATAAACTACGCAATGCGTCCCAAAAATCAGTTGCAGAAAAATCGTATTCTAAAGCCGCTTCGATGTTGTCTAATAAGATAATAGTAGAATTTTCCAACTTATCGGTCAAAATATCACAAAATAAGGCTAAAGCATCAGTTTCATCTTCTGGCAACGTGAAGCTACCTAAGTTTAAATGGTTAATAATGTGCTGTAAGAAACGTGTCTGACTTTTAAAACGTATATCTCTGAAATTAATATAAATAAATTGATATTTTTCCAAATCTGGCAATTCAATTTTATAGGTTGTTTTAATATAATTTTGACATGTTTCCGTCTTTAAATGCTCTATTACCTTTAATAATGAAGTTTTACCAATATATGGCTCTCCCCAAATCGCAACATTTTGTACTGTTTTAATCTGTCCAATCAGTCGTCGCAAAATCGCTTTACGTCCAATAAAGGAATGACAATAAATAAAATTTCCTGCGATAAAAGGATTATCTGAAGGTTTTTTTTGAATCAGTTCCACTAGCCAATAGGGCAAAAATTGCAAAAGGAAATGAATAATTTTTTTATACAAAATAACCAAAAAACCCAATACACCGATAATTGAGCTTAAAAAACCGAGCAGCCAATTTAATTCATTTAATAAATTCATCGTTAATTCAACTCTGTTTAATTTACAAATCAGTTCTACTTCTGATAAGTTGCTCTGCGTCTTTGCGCCAATCAGTGTGATTTAACATCATTGCGTCTAAACCAATTTGACAAGCTATTTGTAAGTAGAAAGGCTGACATTTAGTAATATTACAAATAAAATCAATATCCTGAGTTGAAAATTTGTAAGGTGAAGGTGAAATTGCAATTAACTCTTCTGCTTCGTGTCGTTCTAAGCTACCAAGACTAATAGATTTACCAAAAATACTAAAAAATGGGGAAACATCAAAATCTGCCGATTTACTTAGTTCTTTTTCAAGAATACTTATATTTTTATTCGCAGCAAGCACAAAACCTAAATATTGAGGATTTAGCGTATTATTTGACAATGAACGTAACGATTCCCAAAAGTTGTTATCTAGCTCATTAGGGCAACGAGTCACAATTGCGTTAAACTCATCTAACAATATAATTGTCGGTTTTTTAAGATGTTTTTCTACAATATCTGTAAAATCCGCCAGTATGTTATCACCTTCTAAAGTCAATGCTTCTTGTTGGAGTTCCAATTGCATATTTTGCAAAATATAATTAAGCAATCTTTTTTTATTACAAAGCCTTGCATCTTGAAAGTCTATAAAAATAAAGTTATATCCCTTATTTTTTTCTAACCAATCTGTTTGTTGATTTTCACGTAAGTTATCATTCGCAGCATCAACATTGATAATATCACGTAAGTACATCAATAAAGAGGTTTTTCCGCAGCGTTTTTCACCTATAATCGCTACATTTTGCATCGGTGTTTGTGGGAAACCACGCCATAAACTAAATAAACTTTCGAGTGTTGCTTGACGACCAAAAAAATTGCCATAACGCACAGGTTGACCAGCAATAAATGGATTAATAATTTTTTGATTAATTTTATTGTTATCAACTTCAAATCCTGCTGCTGTAAGCAGCTCATCTAATTCATGCGTATTTAAACGATAATGTTGCGCAAAGCGTTGAATAGGTTCTTTTTCTTCTGGTTTACTGTATTTTTGACCATCCAAAACCTCTTTACGCCACCGTGCAATAGTTGTATGGTGTACTTTCATTACTTCTGCAAGTTTCTGATTTGTAACACCTAAACGCTCTATATGCGTATTAAATAGTTGCACGAAATTTGTCATTGTTATTCTCACCGTTTTTCAGATAGCTAATAGATGCAGTATAACATAAGCTATAATGATAAACTGTTTATGCTTATTCGTTTGATACTATAGATTATATACATATAAAATTCAATATATAGCTTTAATAATAATAAATATAAGTAATAAATTGCATAGAGAACAAATATAAATGATAAAAAAAATAGTATTTTATTTATTAGCGTTGAAAATTTAAAATTTTGAGTGCAATATAAATCAGAGTTTGGTAGAAATAATAAAAAAATATTAGGTATAATTGCTATGTTCGAGTTTTGAACTGAAAATATATAGCAGCAATTTTATTGCAGCAGAATTGATTCTGCACGAGCAAAACAAGTTTTGCACGCCAATTTGATGCGATTAAAAATAAACTCCTTCTATTTATTATTTACGTTTATTAATTTATATTATTTTACTGATTAGAGAATAAAAAATGCAACAAACTACTGTTTTTGACTTAGATTTAATTCAACGCTATGATAAAGCTGGTCCTCGTTATACCTCATATCCTACTGCTGTGCAGTTTCACGAAGGTTTTGCTACAAGCGAATATGTCAAGTACGCTAAAAACAGTAATGTGGAAAATACACCCCTTTCTTTATATTTTCATATCCCGTTTTGTGATACGGTATGTTTTTACTGCGCGTGTAATAAAATAGCGACTAAAAATCATCAACTTGCAGCAGAATATCTACAACGTTTATTAAAAGAAATTGAGTTGCAAGCGGTTTTATTTGATAAGCAACGTACAGTAACCCAGTTGCATTGGGGAGGAGGGACACCTACTTTTTTAAATGTAGATGAAATGCGCCAATTGATGGATAAAACCCGCAAATGTTTCAATTTGTTGGAAGATGATACGGGTGAATATTCAATTGAAATTGACCCGCGTGAAGCCGATGCTAATACAATTAAATTATTACGTGAATTGGGTTTTAATCGTATGAGTTTGGGTGTGCAAGATTTTGATGCAAAAGTACAAAAAGCAGTTAATCGGATTCAAACTGAAGCTGAAACGTTTGCGGTATTAGATGCGGCACGTAAAGAGGGTTTTCGCTCTATTAGTATTGATTTAATTTATGGTTTACCTCATCAGACTAAGGAGAGTTTTAAAACAACATTGGATAAAATTTTACAAGTTGAACCTGAACGTTTATCTATTTTTAATTATGCACATTTGCCGACTTTATTTAAACCACAGCGTCGTATTAATGAAATGGATTTACCTACACCGACACAAAAATTAGATGTATTGCAAATGAGCATTAATTATTTGCTTGATGCAGGTTATGTGTATATCGGTATGGATCATTTTGCTAAACCTAATGATGAATTAGCGATTGCACAGCGTAATGGCTCGTTATATCGCAATTTTCAAGGTTATGCGACTCATGCTGATTGTGATTTGGTCGCAATGGGCAGTACTTCAATTAGTAAAGTGGGTGCGAGTTATAGCCAAAATGTGAAAACTTTAGAGGAATATTATGCACGGATTGATAATGATGAATTGGCTGTTTTTCGTGGTATCGCATTAAGTGATGATGATATTTTACGCCGTGAAGTCATTACACAGTTAATTTGTCATTTTGCCTTGTCTATCCCTAAAATTGAGCAACAGTTTAGTATTGATTTTAAAGATTATTTTTCTCAAGAGTTGATTGAATTGGAAATTTTACAAGCTGATGGACTGATTAGTTTTAATGATCAGAAAATCGAAATTTTACCTGTAGGGCGATTATTAGTACGCAATATTTGTATGGTATTTGATATTTATCTGCGTCAAGCGAAAGAGCAACGTTTTTCTAAGGTGATTTAATCTCTCTAGCACATTCATACTTAATGGTATTTTTAGCACAGTTTGGTAGCTGCTAAACAGTGCTACCACTAAGTTGACAACGATGTAAATAGATTTGTACTGAGAGATTAATTGAGATTTTTAGTAACGGTAATAAACCATAATAAAATAAAAATAATGGATAAAATTACCCAAACCCACGCAAAATTGTCTTTAAATAAACTTGTATTGTCTGTAATGTTATCTTCTTGACATAGGTGTAACGAACTATTTAGCATGTACAATTCATCCCCTAATCGGTAGGTTCTGCCGCCAATCATTAAGTTATTTTCCGGTTCTATATTTGTAATTTTAACGAAACAACCTAATTCGTTTACACGAGTGATTTTGCCTTTTACATCAACGCGCGTTGTTGCGAATAGCTCTCGACCCTCAAAATAGAATTCTACATAATCGCCAATGTTAAACATGATCTGCTCATCTTAAAATATATTTAAACATATTTCTCTTAACGCAAAGGCAATGCCATTGTAAATTTTTAATATTTAATTTAGTTAATTCAATAAGTTAGAATGTAATATTTTATTTTTTTGGCTATTAAACCTGTTGAGCAGAATGGCATTTTAGGTATTTATGGCTGGATTTTCGTCACTTGCTGCTGACATTGTTGTGCTTCTGTTTCTAGTGTTGAGATAGGCTTGAGTAGCCATGCTCTTGTGTGCTGAATAATTAAACTTGCTAAGGCAGTTATGTGTTGCGGTTGTGTATTTAGGGCTGGAATGTAGTGATATTGCTCACCGCCGGCTTGTAAAAAATAATCACGATTTTCTTGGGCAATTTCTTCTAGCGTTTCTAAACAATCGGCTGCAAATCCGGGACAAATTAGATTGACATGTTTAATGCCTTGTTGTGGTAATTTTTTTAATGTTTCATCCGTGTAAGGTTGTAACCATTGTTCACGACCAAAACGTGATTGAAATACTACTTGATATTTATCTTCTGCTAAATTTAACGCATTAGCAACTAAGCGGGCTGTTTTGTGACATTCACAAAAATAAGGATCGCCTGCGTCAAAAAATCGCTTAGGGATGCCATGAAATGAAAATAATAATTTATCAGCTTGACCATATTGCGCCCAATGGTTTTGAATACTGGTAGTTAGAGCTTGGATATAAGCTTGATTATCATGATAATGGCTAATAAAATGTAAATCTGGAATCCAACGCCATTTTTTTAAACAATTTGCAATCACATCATAGGTTGAACCTGTTGTAGAGGAGCTATATTGTGGATACAACGGTAAGATAATAATGCGTCGGGCATTCATTTGGCGCAATTGTTCTAATCCTTCAGCAACCGAAGGCTGACCGTAACGCATTCCTAATACAACTTTGATTGGTGAATCTATTTGTTTAGATAATTCTGCTTGTAAACTTGCTGTTTGTTGTTGTGAGATGGTGAGCAGTGGAGAACCTTCATTCGTCCAAATTTTGGCGTAATTTTTTGCAGAACGTGCAGGGCGTATCCGTAAAATAATACCGTGTAAAATAAGCCACCATAACCAACGTGGCATTTCCGTGATACGTGGATCACTTAAAAATTCAGCTAAATAGCGACGTAATGCCGTTGGTGTTGGCGCGTCTGGCGTGCCTAAGTTGGTTAGCAAAATACCGGTAATTGGTAATTTATCATGCGGTTCTGCGGAACTATTTAAATAACTTTTCATGGTTTTTTTGTACAAAATTAATGAGAATAGCTTATTTTAAATCATCTATGCAAATTAGTGTAAAAAAGTATGTGACAAAAAAGATTATCCAGCAGATTCATTTTTGTAACTTATTATTCAATTTATACGAAATCAACTTTTAGTAAGTATTTATTAAAAAATCGCCGCGAATTTGAATCATGTAGCATAACAACAAAGCTGATAAAATTGATTTTACACATAAATTGTTTCTCTCAATTCAGCAAACTGTTATATACTGAAATGAAATAATACGCCTTTAAAGGCTTACCACTATACGAGGAGAGAAGGGTGATGGCAAAATTGCGTGTTTTATTCGCAACCTCAGAAGCATATCCTATCGTGAAAACAGGGGGTCTCGCTGACATTAGCCATGCTTTACCTTATACGCTGCGATCATTAGGCGTGGACGCACGTATTTTACTACCGGGGTATAAAACTGTCATAGAACAGCTAAGATTAAAGCCACTAAAAGAAAATTTACAATTATTTGATTGTTTACCGCCAGTAAACATTTTAGAAGGTATGATGCTTGGTGATGATATTCCTGTTTATGTGATTGATTGTCCAGAGCTTTATCATCGAGATGGCGGACCTTATCAGGATGAAGATGGACAGGATTGGCAGGATAATCACCTACGTTTTGGACTATTGTCAAAGATTGCGGCATTATTCGGCGAGCATTTGTTTAATTTTACCCCAAACATCATCCACTGTAATGATTGGCAAACGGGACTCGCGCCTGCCTATTTACATTTTAGCAAATATGCGAAAGCTAAGGTTTTGATGAGTGTACATAATTTAGCACATCAAGGTGTATTTGGCGCAGAAACAGTTGATTTACTACATTTACCGCAAGAAAGTTTTAGTATGTACGGTCTGGAATATTATGGTTTGATGTCGTTTTTAAAAGCAGGTTTATATTATTCCGACTGGATCGCAACTGTCAGTCCGACTTATGCGCGTGAAATTCAAACACCAAATTATGGCTATGGCTTGTATGATTTGCTCAATAATAATCAATATCGCTTAACTGGCATTTTAAATGGTATTAATGAACAAGAGTGGAATCCTGAAACCGATACTTATCTCGTGAGCAATTATACGCATGAAAATTTTTCCGCCAAAGTTAAAAATACTCGTGCATTAAGACAACGCTTAAATTTGGAAACGCCTAAGCAAACACCGTTAATTGGTATGATTACCCGTTTAACGCATCAAAAAGGAATTGATTTAGTTGTGCCGATTATTCCACATATTCTTAATGAGGGTGCGCAATTAGTGATATTGGGTAGTGGTGATAAGGATTTGGAAGAACGCTTGCAAATTTTAGCTAATGAGTATAAAGGTCATTTAAGTGTAAATTTTGGCTATGATGAAGAATTAGCGCATCAGATTGAAGCAAGTGCTGATATTTTTTTAATGCCTTCTCGTTTTGAGCCATGCGGTTTAAATCAAATGTATAGTATGCGTTATGGTACGGTGCCAATTGTACGTAATACAGGTGGTTTAGCGGATACAGTAGTGGATACGACACCGCGTCACCTAGATACTGAAACCGCAACAGGATTTATTTTTGAACGTGAGGATGCGCATGATTTATTACGTTGTGTGCAACGGGCGCTGGTGACTTATCGAGATAAAGCAGTTTGGCGACAATTACGCACTAATGGAATGCTTAAAGATTTCAGTTGGACACATAGTGCAAAAAGTTACATTGCATTGTATGAGAGTTTGATTCAACAGGAAGAAAGCAAGAATTTGCTATAAATTATAGTGCAGAAGTACATGTTATTTTGCAAGTAATCATTCTGGAAGCGATGTTTCCGTGTGGCACTCCCAAATAAAACTTGGGAGCTAGAAAAAATTATTGAAAATGATTTTATTGCAACAATTCAATATTAATTAAACCAATTCCTTGTTGTGCTGCAATTAATTCAACTGTATACGTTCCGGCATGTAAATAAGCTAAAATTGCTGCATCTTGAGCGTGTAAGTTGAGAGTAGAAAAATCTTGCCAGCCATCACTCCAATCATCATTGTGCATAATCGGTACATTTTCAGCGGACAGCAATGTTAAAGCTGGATTCATACCGCTAGTAAGTGCTAATCCAGTAATTAACACTTTTTGAAAACCTTTGCCTTGCAATACAAATTGATGCGCGATATGTGACTGCACGAAACCACGTGTACTTAAACTAGTCAATTTCAAATCAGCGTCGGATGTTTGGGCTGTAATACCTAACTGCGCAAAACCTTGTCGGCTTAAACTAGTCTGCACGGTATACGCGCCTGCGGTCAAAGTTTGATTCATCGCTTTAACACCATCTATTTGCGCAATTTTTCTACCAATCCATTGTCCTTGTTGTACATGTAATTGCTGTAATATCATAGCGGGCATGGCACCTAATGTATGCGGTTGAGCGCGTAACATCAGTGTTTGTTGACCTGTACCTTGTAATACTAATCCTGTAATTAAGTCATTTTCCATACCTAAAATTTCAGCATAACTATTGGAATTAATAACTTTTAACTGTGTATAAGGCGCAAGAAGACTGGTGTAGATAACGTGATTGTCGATAACTCTACTTATCTCTTCCGCATTATCAACGTCCACATTCGATGTTGAATCAGTAACATTAGCTATGCTATCGGAATTTTCAGTTGTGCTATTAGAGCCAGTAGTTGTGTTATCAGAAATTTCAATTGTGCTATTAGAGCTAGTAATTGTGTCATCAGAAGTTGTAGGAATATCAAAACCGGGACGACCATAAACCCTTGTTGCGCAACTGATTGTTTTATTCATTCTGATTTTTCCATCTTCACAATCCGCATCACCGAACCAACCATCAAAAAATAAATATTCAGGTAATTCTTCTACAAAAAATAATTCAACCGTCGTACCCCATTTAAAAAGATAATGACATTGTCCCTCACCTTTGTTGCAATCAATACCTACTGGCTGACTAATAACATGTACGTGACTTGATGAAATATTAAGTAAACTATAATCAGACTTTGGCGGCGGCATAAATACACTTTGCGTACTAGACTGATTGTTAGATTGTTTGTCAGCAGACGGCGGCGTACTATTAGATGGTTCAGGATTAGATGGCACGTTGTCGGGCTGCTCAGGATTAGACGGCACGTTGTCTGGCTCAGGATTAGATGGTACGTTGTTGGGCTGTTCGGGACTATTAGAAGTTTCATTATCTGATTCAGTGGGCACAGTTGGACTTGGACAAGTGCTAAAGCTATCTAAATTAACAGAAAAATTGCCAAAATGACTAAATTCATTGAGGGTTGCGTCCACTTTGATATTTGAATCATTCGCTACTGTAAAGTTTTTACTGACAGAGCCATACTCAGAATGAGAAAAAGTAATTGTATAATCACCATTAGTTAAATTCGGCACAGCGTAGCCACCCGCAGAAGCCGTCGTAGTCAAACTACCGTTAGAAATTGTCACAGAGACATTACTAACACCTTCGCCTGCATTATAAAAGTCATTATCATTGCTATCGTAGTAAACAACGCCGAGTACAAATGCTTGTTTTTGCGCGTCATTTTTACTAAGACCAAAGTTAGCCGTTACTTTCCACATACCATTTAAACTGCGTAACCCAATACCAACCTCTTTGTAAGCACCGTTTAAAATACTCACTCTATGACCACGACCGTCAACGCCAGCATCCTTAAACAACATGTAATGTAACCGCCAGGCAATATCAGTGCTATTTCTACTAAATGCTATATTTTCAGCCGCTTGGGTAAAACCATAATTTGCATTTCTAATCCGATCAAAAGGATTATCATCAGTATCTTTAGTAAGATGCTCAAAGTAACTTCTTTGCAACATATCAGTCGTATGCCCCAAAGCTGAACTAAATAGCTGATTATTGAACGCTAAAGGCTGTTTTGGCGTATCAGTCAAAGTAGTGGATGGTGGTCCCTCATTAATGCTAGTAATGTCTGTCCTTCCAGCTTCAGCGGCGGGATTAGCACGCGCACGATTGATATATTCCAAGTGCTCTTGCTCCAGTGCGCAGGGATCGCCATAAGAATAGGTAGCATAAGTTGGTACTTGTATGCAGAGTAATCCAACAAACATCAAAAAGTGAAGTTTAGCACTTCGTATCATGTTCATAATAACCTCATTTTGCAGTGAACATGCAAAAAATAGTGGAATAATTTAAAAAATATTTTTAGTCATCAATTTAGGATTGTTAATTTTATTTAATGTAAGTGTATTTTCAGATGTCAGAAAATCAGGTTTTTTGCTATCTACTTGAAATAAAACTACTCTTTAAGCTAACGCAACAAACATACCTTGAGGAATAAGAACAAATAACAAACAGATAATAACTTGAAATATATACCATTTTATTGTTGTTCACAAAATATCTTACCCATTATCATGTGTACACTGTCGAATTTACTAACAGCCAATAAAATAAAAAGTTACAAATCCAATATACTAAGCGAAATGCTATATTTACAACATTGTCTTTTAATAAACGTGTCAAAATAATGAATTTTACGATAAAACCACAAAAATATAAAAATAGTCAAAAATGTGTCAATTATGAGTATCGAAAAATCGTCTCCGGTAGTCAGAATCTAGCTGTAGAATGGCTTGAAAACTAGCTTTTATCAGTTAAGTGGTATCTTAAGATAGACAAAAGTTGATAAACATTAATTTTAAATCTGATGCGAGCAAATTATTTAATGAAACTTAGAATCGCTTAATATAAGGCTTTATTGAGATATGAAAATTATTTTTGTATTTGAATTTAATTATTATTAATTTTATATCAAAAAAAGATTGCTCGTAAATTACAAAACAAGAGGATAGATTGGAATAAAGTCCGCGCAAATAACGCCTTTCCAACTAATACGCAAAAAAGAAATGATTCATATTGCTAAATCTTTTCAAAACAAAACGCGACAAAATCAATATTTTAAGATTTCACTCGTTCCATTTCTCAAGGTTTTGTGACAGAATACCGCGCAATTACAATACGATAACGGTAAGTTATGGCTGGACAACACATCCTGATTATTGAAGACGAAGCAGATATTCGTGAAATGCTACAATTTCCACTGAGCAAAGCTGGCTTTGTATTAGAAGAAGCGGCTGATGTTCGTGATGCGCAAACGCTCATATTCAACCATCTACCGGATTTAATTCTATTGGATTGGATGCTACCAGGTACAAATGGCGTTGAGTTTGCGCGTCAATTAAAAAGAGATAATCGCACCGAGCAAATCCCTATTATCATGCTAACGGCACGAGGTGAAGAATCCGATAAAATTCGCGGTCTTGAAGTTGGTGCTGATGATTATGTGACTAAACCATTTTCCCCGCGCGAACTGATTGCTAGAATTAAAGCCGTTTTGCGTCGTACTCAAACCTATTCCGAATCAGAACAACTGGTTGTCAATGAATTACAACTTGACCCCGCAGAACATCGTGTACTAGTTGGTGATAAAGAAGTCCAAATCGGTCCTACCGAATTTCGTTTATTACACTTTTTCATGCGTCACCCAGAACGAGTTTATAGTAGAAATCAAGTACTTGACCAAGTTTGGGGAGGTAATGTCTACATTGAAGAACGCACTGTTGATGTGCATATCCGTCGCCTGCGTAAAGCGTTGTCACAATATGGTTATGATCATTTGGTACAAACTGTACGCGGTGTCGGCTATCGCTTTTCAGTGCGTGGAGTATCATGAATTATTGGCAACAAGAAATTAAACAACTCATTATTCTTATTATATTAATGTCTATTTTAGGCATACTAACTGGGCAACCTTTATTGTTTTTAGCGTTAGCCTGCTTATCCTACAGTGCTTGGCACTTGTATAATCTATATCGTTTAGACCAGTGGTTTAAAAGGCAACGTAAAGCCGAATTACCAAACTCACACGGCATTTGGGGAGAAATATTTTATAATTTTTATCGCCTACAACAACGTAATCGTAAACGTAAACGTAAAATTGCCACTTTATTAAAACGATTTAGACGCTCAACCACTGCAATGCCCGACGCGGTCGCAGTGTTGGGTCCAAACCATGAAATTGAATGGGTTAATAAAGCCGCACAGCAATTACTCGGATTAAAATCATCGCGTGATAAAGGTCAATGTATCACCAATCTCATCCGCCAACCTAATTTTGTACAATATCTATCCCATTCCAACAAAGAAGAATCTATTAAACTTACCGCACCTGCTAATCCTGAAATTACTTTGCGTATCAATATTGTACCGTATGCAAAAAATCGTTATTTACTACTTGCGCGCGATATTACCCAAATTCATCGTTTAGAACAAGTTAGACAAGATTTTGTTGCCAATGTATCACATGAATTGCGCACACCTTTAACCGTAATTAATGGATTTTTAGAAACGATGCAAGATGATGAAAGTTGCAATAATGAAACGTGGCAACGCCCAATATTATTAATGTCGCAGCAGGCAAAGCGGATGCAAAATATTGTAGATGATTTATTACTATTATCACGCTTAGAATCAGAGCCTAATATAGAAAATTCAGAACTGATTAATATTACTGAATTATTAACTGACATCTACGATGAGGCGAAAGCATTAAGTGCCGAGCGTCATAAAATTAAGTTAGAAATTCAAACCCCAAGATATATTTACGGTCATCTCGAAGAATTACGCAGCGTATTTTCTAATCTTATTTTTAATGCTATAAATTATACGCCTACGGATGGTGATATTTTAATTCAATGGTTTGAAGGCGAAGATTATGCGCATTTCGTGGTGCATGATACGGGAGAAGGTATTGCGCCTGAGCATATTCCGCGTTTAACTGAGCGTTTTTATAGGGTTGACGTAGGACGGTCGCGCAGTCAAGGTGGAACTGGTTTGGGACTAGCGATTGTAAAACACGTATTGCATCGTCATGCGGCTAAATTGCGGATTGAAAGTAGCGTTGGTGAAGGTAGCCATTTTTGGTGTGATTTTCCAAAAAAATTGATTGATGAAACAAATTAAAACTGTAAATTTTTGTAAAATATGTCACAATATCAACACGTAATCTGTTAAAAATAGGAGTATGCCTGATGTTTCGTATTTTATCTTTCATGTTTGCTTTTGCAATGTTGCAATCTGCACAAGCCTATGAATTTATTTATGATAGTTTAGTGGTTGATGGGGCGGATATACGCTTAGGAGTCAACGACGGGCGTTGGCAAGGAGATCGAACGCATGAATTTGATGGTCGCGCATTGGTACATGGCTGGCTTAAAGATGAATTATTAATTAACTATGACCAAGATTTTGAGGGTGGCGTGAAAGTGCTGGGCGATTTTTTTGTACAAGATGGCTGGTGGGGCGGTCACCAATTGCGCGTTGTGCTAAACAATCCCGGTATTGAAATCGGCTCCAGCACCGGGCGGCTTAATTTTTGGCATACCAATCATGGTTATACAGATATTTATGCACGTAATTACACCGCAGCAGATGGAGGTAGTTTCTATGGACGAGATTTTATTGTTGAATCAGATGTACGCTTAAAAGAAAATGTACGTCCAATTAATAATGCCTTAGAAACAATCTTACAATTGCGGGGTGTAGAGTATAATTTTATTGATGATAAAGATAAAATCGATCACTTAGGTTTTATTGCTCAGGAAGTAGAAGAAGTTGTGCCTCAGTTAGTTTTCCCGTTGCCCGACAGCGATCATAAAGGTTTGGATTATCAAGGTGTATTGCCATTATTGGTTGAAGCGGTGCAAGAGCAACAAAAATTAATTACGGAGCAAGCGGAAAAAATTAAAGCGTTAGAAGCTGCGATTCAAGCACTCAAATAATTTAATGTTATTCAAAGGTTTTACTTTATTAGAATTGCTGATTGTCATGCTAATGATAGGCGTGATCATCAGCTTTGCTACTTTGGCGATTGGCGATAAAAAACAACAAATTCTTAGACAGGAAATTAAACAATTAGCGGCATTAATTCAATTTACTCAACAAGAAGCGATTTTTAAAAATCAAGATTTCTCAATTCACTTTACCGATCATTATTATCACTTTTATGTTTTAACTGAATTTGGCTGGAGACGGTTAAAAAACGCACCGTTTCATAGTCGTCAATTAGCAGCAGGCGTTATTGCTGAGCTAAATATAGAAAACGAAATCATGCAATTATCAGAGGCATCACCTCAATTGCTCATCTTATCTAGTGGTGAAATGAGTCCTTTTAATTTAACGCTTTGGCATGAAGCAGACTTATATCAACGTTTATTATTAACGGGTAATTTATTAGGCGAATTGGAAATTAAGCCAGAGGATACGTTATAAATGAAAGGTTTTACGTTATTAGAAGTGTTGGTTGCATTAGCCATTGTAGCTTTTGCCTTATCTGCAATTATTCGTATCACAGGTTTAAATGCAAGTAATGCTTTGTATTTAGAAAATAAAACCTTTGCTCATTGGGTCGCTATGAATGTGATGAATGAGCTACGTTTACAAAGCAAGTTACCTGATAAAAAACAAGGTAAAGTCGAAATGGCACGACGGGATTGGTTTTGGGAAATAAAGATAATGGATACAGTGGATAAATCACTTAAACGTATCGAAATTACAGTAAAATTAAATCCAAATACTGAAGAACATCTAATTAATTTAATTGGTTTTGTAGCGACATCATAACTTAGTATCAGTGATAATTATCATGTTAGTAGCATGACAAAATAAGTTTTATACGCTTAAAAAACACATTTTAACACTTCTCACAAATAAATAAGCACTTTTCATAAAATGGATGATACAACTTTTAAAAAATTACAATGGCGTTGTCGTCGTGGTATGAAAGAGTTAGATGTATTAATGCAGGGTTATTTAAACCAAATATACTGCACTGCACCGCCAGACGAACAGCAAACATTTCAAGCATTGGTCGATATGCCAGACCCAGAATTATACGATTATTTTATCGGCAAAAAAACGATAGAAAATTCACAACTAGCTGCACTTATCGAAAAAATTCGCCAAAAATTCGATTTATCATCATAAAAACAAATGCAAAGCAATCAGAGACAAAAGCTCCTGACAATTGCCTTATTCCGATTTACCTTGCATTTAGCGAAGTGTACATCGTTTAGGAGAGGCTAATAGGCTAACACGATATAGCTGATTAGACAATTCTATTGTAGGTTTTTCTACAAAATTTTTACCCTAAAATAAATACACCATTGTTATCAATAATTTACGCAAAGGTGTTAAACTGATTCGATGTCGGAAAAGCTCCAAATTATCATGTTGCATTTCTTTTAAAGTTGCTATCGCTAGCTTTGCGCGAATCAATCCCATTTTTTGTTGTCGATATTCATTTTTTGGTAATGTTTGTAAAAATTGCTGATGATACTGATAGATACGTTGTATTTGTCGTGCTAATAGCGGTTGTAATACCGTACTCTGCTGCTCAAATATGTGATTTTTAGTTACTTTAAATTCAGCTAGTTCGTCTTGTGGCAGATAAATATAAGCACCGAGTGTATCACGGCGTAACTCGCGTAAAAAGTAAAACAATTGTAGCATGATGCCAAGTTTTTTTGCAGCTTTTAAAGTTTCATCTTGTTGATAACCTAGCACTTTAGTACAAAAAACTTGTAATTGTCCACTCGTTTGCTCACAATAAGCTTCTAATTGCATAAAATTACTAAATTGCTTTGGGCATCGTGTGAGTGCATCAACCATTGCAACTAATTCAGTTTGATCAATTGCATACTGTTCAATAAGAATGCTCAAATCTTGAGTGATAGGGTGAGTTGGGCGGTTCGAAAACGCTTGATTAATCTCTTGTTGCCACCAATCACGTTTTTGTTGTGCTACGCGAATATCTTGGCATTTATATCTAATTTCGTCAATTTCGTGAAATAAGGTATGTAATAGTAATAAAGCATAACGTTTTTGGGTAGTTATGAAGCGTAAACTGTAATATAAACAAGAACTTTCTTTTAATATTTTTTGTTCACAATATTGCTGACTATTCATTTTAAATTAGGCAAAACATTATTAGCAAAATGTTGGTATCTAGTTGAATTAAAATGTCTTATTATTCCATCCCCACAGATTATGCTGACCGTTGGTAAACTCGATGTAAATACGTGCTGCTGGAATATTTAACTGTTGTTCGATAAGTTGACACAAATTCGCGGAAAATTCTGCTGTTCGTTGCTCAGGTAAACCTAAACTTTTCAATTCTAAATAGGCAGTTGGTGCCGTACTGCCCGCAAATGACATGGGAGTATTTGATTGCAGCGCGACCATTACATAACTTTCAGATTTACCTAGCATTTCAGAAACTATTTTTGAAGCGTGAGTAATCAATACAGTCTGTTTTTCAGTTTCTAAACTTACGTTGGTTTGAATGGATAAATACGGCATAATTATTCCTGTAATTCGGTCTCTTCCGCCTGTTGGCAAAATTGTTCGATAAAATTCTGTGTTTTTGCAATTTCCTGTTGACGTTGCTCAATTGTCATTATTTCCTGCTCTTCAATTGCTTCACCTGTCTCGCTATCCGTGCCTTCTCGTGTGCGAAAAACTTCTTGATCAGAGATTAAAATAGCAAGATTATCGCGTGCTTTCTGACAATTTTGTGCTCTTGTTTGTTTTAATGATTCTAATGGGTCTTGTGGATTGGTCGTTTGTTCGGCTTGTGGTTCTGGTTTGGGTAAATCGATGATGCGCTCTTCGGCACCCACATAGCTTGGTGGCGGGGTTTGAGTGTAATGGGTTACACCTTCTTCATCAATCCATTGATAAAGCGTGTTAGCTTGGAGCAATGTGGTAGTAAGTAATAAAAACATAAATAAATAACGCATTATTTATCTCCTTGATTTATAGCAGATTAATCTACTGATAAAAAAGCCCCGACATAATCGAGGCTTAATTTTTTAGCTAGTGAATGTCACGCCAAAATTCTTTTTTCATCCAAAATGCCAATATTGCCATGATGAAGAGGAAAAGAATCACTTTCCAACCTAAATCTAAACGTTGTACTTGAGCAGGTTCGCCGACGTATTCCAAGAAATTTACTAAGTCCAATACTTGTGCTTTGTAAGCTTCATGTTTAGTCGGGTCTTCTGGTTCTAAGTGAGAAAGTACTTTGTGTTCATGACCGTCTGCGCCCATTTCGGTATGATAAACTGCTTTTTGCAAACCTTGCATATCCCACATCACATGCGGCATACCTACGTCAGCAAAGTACAAGTTATTCACACCAACCGGACGTGATTCATCGACATAAAACGAAATTAGGTAGGAATATAACCAATCTACCCCACGCGAACGTGCAATAACACTTAAATCAGGTGGTGCTTTACCAAACCAAGCTTCTGCATCATCTGGACTCATTGCTGTTGTCATCATGCTGCCAATTTTTTGATTGGGATCGAAAATTAGCATTTGGATTTGCTCTTTACTTAATCCTAAGTCGTCAGCAACCCGCTGATAACGCATGAAATTTAAAGAGTGACAACCAGAGCAATAGCTCATGTATAACTTCGCACCGCTTTGTAACGAGGCTGTGTTGCGAATATCATTATGGGCTTTTTGCAATGGCGCACCGCCACCGGCGGCAAAACCCAAAGTTGGTAGCAATAAAATTAGTGTAAGAATTATCCGTTTCATTACATTGTCACCCGTTCTGGTACTTCTTTAGGCGTTCCCCAAGTTGAATAAAATGGCATCAAGATGAAGAAACCGAAATAAATCGCTGTGAAAATACGCGCTAATAACACATAAGTGCCTTCGGCAGGTAATACGCCTAAAATGCCTAGTGCGATAAAGCTCACTGTGAATAAGAATAAGGCAAATTTAAAAGGCCATGCTTTGTAGCGAACAGATTTTACAGGACTACGGTCTAACCAAGGTAAGAGGAAGAACACGCCAACTGAGGCACCCATCGCAATTACACCACCTAATTTGTCTGGAATCGCACGTAAAATAGCGTAGTAAGGCGTGAAATACCAAACTGGGGCGATGTGTGCCGGTGTTGTTAATGGATCGGCTGGGATAAAGTTGTTGTATTCTAAGAAATAACCATACATTTCAGGCGAATAGAACATTACCCACGCGAACAACATACCAAATATCATGACACCAAAAATATCTTTTACGGTGTAATAAGGGTGGAATGGAATACCATCTTTAGGAATGCCATTTGCGTCTTTATTTTTCTTGATTTCAATGCCGTCTGGGTTGTTAGAGCCAACATCATGCAACGCGAAAATGTGTACTACCACTAGACCTAATAGAGCGATGGGTAATGCAATCACGTGTAAGGCAAAGAAGCGATTTAGGGTAGCATCAGAAACAACGAAGTCACCACGAATCCATAAGGTTAAATCGTCACCAATAACAGGAATCGCGCCGAATAATGAGATGATAACTTGCGCACCCCAATAAGACATTTGTCCCCAAGGTAGTAAGTAACCCATGAATGCCTCTGCCATTAGCGCAAAGTAGATTAACATACCCAAAATCCATACTAATTCACGCGGTGCACGATATGAGCCGTATAGTAATGCACGAAACATGTGCAAATACACCACAATGAAAAAGAATGACGCACCTGTAGAGTGCATATAGCGGATTAGCCAGCCCCAGTTTACATCACGCATGATATATTCGACTGATGCAAACGCGACCGCAGCATCGGGCTTGTAGTTCATAGTCAAGAAAATACCGCTAACGATTTGGATGACTAGCACTAGTAATGCTAAAGAGCCAAAATAATACCAAAAGTCAAAGTTTTTTGGTGCGTAGTAGCGTGCTAGGTGATTTTCCCACAATTCACGAGCGGATGGGAAACGAGAGTCAAACCAATCAAGTACCACTTTCATTAGGCAACTCCCCCTTCTAATGAGTCTACACCGATAATGATACGGTTATTATCGATATAGGCATAAGGTGGAATCACCAAGTTAGTTGGCGCGGGTACGCCTTGATAGACACGCCCTGCCAAGTCAAATATAGAGCCATGACAAGGGCAGAAGAAACCACCTTTCCAATCAGCTCCAAGTACGTGTGGGTCATCTTTTTTCACATAAGTCGGCGAGCAACCTAAGTGAGTACAGATACCGACAACTACTAAAATTTCTTTACGGTCTTCGCGGGCACGAAACGGATTTTTCGCATAATCAGGTTGTTGAGTGATAACCTCAGAATTAGGGTCACGTAATTTACCATTTAAACTAGGTAATTCGTCTAAAGCTTGTTGTGAACGTTTTACGACCCATACAGGTTTACCACGCCATTCAACGTTAACTTTTTGCCCCTCTTCGAGCTTACTGATGTCAACTTCTACAGGAGCTCCAGCCGCTTGCGCTTTTGCACTTGGTTGCCAATAGCTAATAAATGGAACAGCAGCAAAACCAACCCCTACTGCACCAACCACGCTATTTACAGCAATCGACAAAAAGCGGCGTTTACTGTTGTCTACGCCTTCCTTACTCATTGAAACAAAGTCCTCCATTGCTTAAAGTTAGATGTGAGACTGCATTCATTCCATCTTCATTTGCAGTTATTCTAATATTACCTTTTAGTTAACGCAATAAAAGTACGCATACCGAGATCAAGAGCAACAGCATCAATCCTTTTGTTTTCAGGAGCTTGATAACACCGCTTTTGCGGTATGATTACAAAATAACGCCTTCCTTCTCGTACTATCCGTGTACCTTCTAAATCCACATCAAACGATTCAGTGGCTTCAAATTCCATTTTGAACTTTTTACTACCAAAAACAAAGTCTTGATTCAACGAAACTTCACCAAATCCAAAACTTTGAATTGGATCACGGTTTCGCATGAAAACTAACCTTTTGAAACGCTGAATTTTTCATACAGTTAGCTTTTGCATTTTTTACAACTTTGTAAGCACCCGACATTGCATGTTCACGAATCCGTTGTGGACATTCAAAAGGATGCAATTCTACAGAAGTTGTAGCATCCTATAAGGCAACGAGATGGTCAAGAATTTTATAATAAAAAGTATTGATACTATTATATTAATTTTTTTATGACTCACGCCAAGCTTATGATGTATAAAAATTAATTTTTTGCTAATCACTTGATTTAAAAAAACATTTTATCAAGGAGATAATAGTTTGATTAAATTAGAGTAAACAAATTGTAACATTATAATGAGTTTGCGATAGAAAGCTAGAAATAAAATTAGCTTGTAGTGGCTTAGTCGTTCACTTTACACGAAGTTGCCGAAAGCGTGCAAAACTTATTTTGTGAGTTTCTCTTTGTTCTACACGCTACATCAAAGTTTGGTGGATGCTAATAGGTTCTGTTGGGCATGACGTGGGTGCATCACTCATGAGTCCAAACTTGTTTTGTGAGTTAGTGGATAAGCGTAGGTTGTGGAAATTGGTACGGTTTAGGATAATCCACTTTGTAAAAATATAAACCTCCAGCATAGGCGGTGGTACTGGCTTGTTGTCTATCGCGTGAGTCTAAAACTTGTTTTGCCCATTCAACGGGCTGAATACCACAGCCAATATCTAGTAATACGCCTGCAATATTGCGCACCATGTGGTGTAAAAAACCATCGGCGGCAATATCTAAATAAATCCGATCTTGTTGTTGTGAAATGTCTAAATATAAAATTGTTCGTACTGGATTGCTCGCCTGACATGCGGCAGCACGATAAGCTGAAAAATCATGTTTTCCAATTAAAAAAAGCGCGGCTTGTTGCATTCTCTGAATATCTAATGTGCGATATTCCCAAGCAATTTTGCGTGCATACAATGCAGGACGACTAAGGCGATTTGAAATAATATAGCGATAATGTCTTGCTTGCGCTGAAAAGCGTGCATGGAAATCATCATCTACATTTTGTGCCCATAAAATAGCAATTTCTTTTGGTAAATGTGTATTTGTACCTAGTACCCAACTACGCAAACTGCGTTCTACTTGTACGTCCGCATGAATGACTTGTCCCAGCGCGTGAACGCCTCTATCTGTTCTCCCGGCGCAAGTGGTCGTAATTTGGTGGTTAGCGATTTTGGCTAGTGCAGCTTCGACGTGTTCTTGTACGCTTACGCCATTATTTTGTTTCTGCCAGCCGACGAAAGGACTACCGTCATATTCTACACCAAATACAATGCGCATTACGATATTACCATTATTGCAATTAAACCAAAAGGATATAACCATTGCCAAATTGGTGGATTTGTTAATTGAGGCAGTGTAAGTTGTGATAGCGGTGCTTGCTCGGCATGTCGTGCGACAGTTTGAAATAATTGGGTTACACGTTCGCTAATTTGTGTGATGGGCTGAATTCGATTGGACGTAGTTTGTTGTTGATATAGCGCGTGTACATGATTTAAAGTTTCTAGCGTTAACGCTAATCGTATTGCTAAGATTTGAGTTTTAAAGCCTATTCTATCCAGTGGCTTAAACCACCAGTGGATCGCTGCAATTAAATCATTAGTCACAGTCGTAACGAGTAGTAGATGTGCTGCGGAAACCATGAGGATTAAAATAAAAATTTTTTCTATCGCAATGAGTAAACCTGCTTGGCTAGGTATCCAATTTAGGTCTGAGCCGTGAAACCAAAGATGTAATATAAATAGGGAAATAAATAACCAACGTAAACGTTTTAATAAGCGTTGCAACGGTAGCCAATGAGCATATCGCCAAAATAAAACCAGTAGTGGCAAACAGCTAAAATATAATAGCCATTTGCCTATTGCTAATCCTATTACGAGTAAGATAAAGCAAATGATACGGATGATTGGGTGCAAGTTGGTTTAGAGTTCCGCTAACATTTGTTGTGCGCGGCTTTTCTGCTCGTCGTCGCCTTCTTCTAAAATTTCATTAAGTAAACTGCGTGCAGAGTCAGCATCATCCATATCTTTATACATCTGCGCTAAATCAAATTTACCACTTACCTCGTCTGTTGAGCTAAGATCAAAATCGTCATCACCATCGAGGGTATCAGTTTCACTATCCAACTGACTAAGTAAACTGTCTAAATCATCGTCACCACCTAAATCCAAGTCGGTATCGCTATCTAAGCTAAGATCATTATCATCTAAGTCTAAGTCATCATCTTCTAAGCTTAAATCACTATCAGCCCCTAGTTCATCATTAGCATTGTCAAGCAATGTCGTTAAATCATCGTTGCTTAAATCGTCACTTGAATCTAAGTCATTAAGCTCCGTGTCTAAGTCGCTATCAAGCTCGTCATCTAAGCCTAAATCATCATCACCGCCAGCAAGCTCATCATCTAAACTTAAATCATCATCACCGCCAGCAAGCTCGTCATCTAAACTTAAATCATCATCACTGCCAGCAAGCTCGTCATCTAAGCCTAAATCATCATCACTGCCAGCAAGCTCATCATCTAAGCCCAAATCATCGCTACCAGCAAGCTCATCATCTAAGCCCAAATCATCGCTACCACCAAGCTCATCATCTAAACTCAAATCATCGTCGCTACCAGCAAGCTCGTCA
>CAYMCP010000061.1:0-21708 GCA_964388965.1 uncultured Thiotrichaceae bacterium
CAGATGCAAGCCTATGCTGGAATTGCGTTGGAATAGTTTTTCGGAGTTTTCAGATAAATTACTGGAAATGATAGGAGAATCTGAACTTAGTAGATTCCAGAAAGCAATTAAGGTAGTTGCTGTGTATGAGTTTACAAAAAAGACTGAGCCAGAACCCCCTCCACAAGAAAGTCAAGAAAATACTGAAAAAAATACTGAAATAACTAAATCTAGTAAATTAAAATATATAGCTGTTGATTTTTTGCTTTTGCTTTTGCTTTTGGCTGGTGGCGGCATTCCGTATTTTCTGTATGTTCAGGAAGAACTTAAACAGGAAGAACTTAAACAGGAAGAACTTAAACAGGAAAAACTTAAAGAGGAAGAACGTAAGGAAGAACGTGAAAAAGAGTACAAAACCGAGCTTGAAGCCGCTAAAAGCATTGTTGATAATAGACTTGTTGAATATAAGAAAGAACTGGAAGACGCTAAAAAACTTGATCCGGAACTAGCAGAATGTAATAAAAAAAAATGCTCTCCTCCATGTAAATGGGAAGTTGAGAAGGATGAGAATTTGTCAGAAATATGCAAAATATGTAATAAAGAAAACATCAAAACATGCACAGACAAGATTCTGGAAGAACACCCGGACATTATCCCGGAACTTCTCCCAATCGGAAAAACTATCGAAGTGCCAAAGATTTGAGATAGTTTTGGTCATTTTTACTTACATCTTTCTACAGTATTTTTAGAGGTAAAAGCATCTATTTCAGCCTCGTTACCCTTTATCGATTGATTGAATCTCTTGATTATGTCGGCACCGTCTGTAGTTTCATCTGAAATCATGATATAGTAATCGTCGTGAAAGTCTTCACTAACTTGACAAATTTCTATACCAAGTGTTTTGGCATGGGCGGCAGCTACTTGAGTGTTTGAGAAAATTACATCAACTTTATCATCTTTCAGAAGTGTTAATACTTTATTTGTGGTCAGAGGTGGTGATACTTCGTTTGTGGTTAGTTCGTTATAAATGAGTCCAAGTAATCCATTATCACCTCTCATAATACGTTCTCCAATAAGATACCTATAAGTACCTGTACTTTTGCCGCCATAAACCCCTATTTTTTTATCGCCTAATTTTTTTAGTGATTCATATACCTTACCCACTGGCCAAGATTTTGCGTTTTGACTATCTTTTGAGGCAAAAAAAGCATAACTAAATTTCACTAATGGCTCGGAGACATGATAGCCTTCTTTTCTTTCTAAGGAAAAAGTTATCCCCTGATTAGATTCTAGGTTTTTGCTGTCGCTGTCTTTGTTCCAGTCTGTAGTGCATCTAAAATTACAACGAATTGGTGGATCGACTTTTTCACAAATTTGCTTCATCAGTTCTAATCCATCACCTTTAGGTTCTTTATCACTGCCACACTCAGTGTAAGGCTTAAAATCTTGTACAACGAAATTGATCTCTTGATATTTGCTAAGACCACAACAATGCACATGGCCTTTAGCAGCTTCTTTATTAGCAACACATAGCCAGTTACCATTACTATCACCCGAAGGACAAGCAGTAGTTATAGTTAGTTTATCACCACGTTTTAATAGTCTGTCTTTTGGACTTGGCTCATCTCCTTCTGGAGGATATTTTTCTCGTATTATAAAATGTTCATTTTTAACAACATAGCTAGCACCAACCTTATGTTTCTCATCGCATACGGAGCTACAAATTGGAGGTTTCTCTGATGCTGATACAGGCATGGAAACTACAAAATTAATTAGTAAGAATAGAGTTAATAATATTTTATTCATTAGCTTCAAAGCCCCATTTTTTAGATAAATTTTTACCAATACTTCACAAAGACATCAAAACGCCAATAGGAAAGATAGTAAAATAAGTGACAAATATTAGCAAGCCAGTTCTAAAACTAACGAAAATGGTGATTATTTGTCAACGTTATCGTACCTACCATAAGGACACTCATGCTAGAAGATGTAACAAAGATTTTAGTCAAAATGATTATAGATTGATACTAAAGACAAATTAAAATTTTAACAGTGGTAACAGTTTAGAAATTAGTGTTAAACTTGCCCGTTGTAACTTCATCTAGGTAATATTTATGACGGATATTGTTAAAAGAGCTTGGTACCAAGAACCTTACGTTTGGCTTGTTATCCTATTTCCATCCTTAGCTGTGATCGGTGGCATGATTACAATCACGTTAGCAATCAATTCTAACGATGGTCTAGTAGTCGATGATTACTACAAACAAGGCTTGCAAATTAACCAAAAATTAGACCGTGACTATGCAGCAGGGCGTTATGGACTTAAAGCATTTATGGCATTCTATGTCAGCGATCAAGTCATTGAAATTAATTTGTACCGAAACACAGATTATGTGTTACCTAATACTCTAAATGTCACTTTCTTCCATCACACTCGTTCTGGCTTTGACACTTCTCTAACATTTGAAAAAATGGAAAATAGTATTTATCGCGGTCAACTACCAAATTTGATTGCAGGTGAATGGACGGTTGAATTGTCAGCAGATGATTGGCGTTTAATGAGTTCAGTTAAAATGCCTATGCCTATGACGCGCGAATTTTTAATTGAACCAACTTATCAATAAACTTGTTTGACCTTGATAAATCAATGAGTTAATATTTATTCGATTGTAGTGCATTGAAAAATGAGCAATTTAAAACATAATCACCAAAAAATTATTTTTTAATATTTGAATCTGGAAAATTGTGTAAAATAGCTTTTTAATGACACTTTAAATTGAATAAATTTTTGATTATTACAAAATAAACAAGTCTATTGTGGTAACGTCTCCGCCCAATAACTAGATTATTTATGATCTGCAATCTATCTAAAATAAACAAACCAAATAAATGTTGAAAAATCGCCAATCCATGCCGTTTAACTGGCAATTAGAGCCTTACGATAATATGAATTTTTGGAAATTATAGGCTGTGTTGAAATGCTTTTATTAGATCAACTATTTGAATTTACAGCATATTACAAAATTATTGTGCTACTGCAAAATTGCAAAAATAACAAATTATTTAAGGTGAAATTCATTTTTGTCGAAGTTGAGCATACTTCAGTGGTTACACAACAAATTAAATCGCTATGGTTAGTTGAAAATTAACAGAAAGATTGATAATTAATAAGGCTTCATTGATAATTGGTGCATACCTCTTACGAAATGACTAACACCACAATTCAAACTCCTATCCCTAACCTTTAAAGCACAGATTACAATGAGGTGGTTTAGAATTTGAATAAAGTTTAATCATACCAGTTTAACTATATCGCATAGGTCGTGTGGCGCAATCTGTCGCGGATTTGGATTTTTGTGAATTTAGGTAGCAACTGGAATACAAAGTGGATCGAAATTTAAACGGTGCTCGCGGAATTTTTCTACGAGCTTTCGCGGTTTATGCCCTGACTTGAAGTTTATTCAAGTTTGCATTGGCTAACTTCTAACGTATTTTGTTAGATTTCATTAACTAAAATGTAACAGGACACTATGCAATGGGTTATAGTGCGCTGAGTATCAAATCTATTCTCATATTTTTTTTAGTCGTGATCGTGCTAACGTTCGCCATTACTGTGGGGCTGTTTTTTAGTAAACACAATGCCTTGCAAAATCAATTGGCTTATTTACGTTTACAACAAGAAACTGAGAATTTTGCTGAGAAGTTAGATGCAGAAGTAGAATTAGCGCAACAAAATGTGAAACGCCTAAAAGGCTATGTATCTGTTTTAGAAAATTCAGATGATATAAACCAAATGGACGAGCATTTAATGTTTTTGCGTCAAATGATGGCGGAAAATTTACAATTTGAACCGAGTCATTTCAGCAATTTTTTTGCCTTAGAGCCATTTAAAGCGCGTGAATATTTAAATCAACAAGGTTATTTATTATTTGTGCATAAAAATAGCGGTCAACGTGACAGTGCCCGTTATAACAAACCACACAACATGATCGTAGAATCGTGGACTGAGCCAAATTATGTTAATGATCCGCGTAAGTTCTGGTATCACTTAGGAAAACGCTCTCAAGAAATGCAAGTGACACCGATTTATGAAGATGATGATTACTTGAAACAAGGCATGTTTAGCATCACTCAAGGTTTATATGACAAACGTCGTTTTTACGGTGTGGTTGGAGTAGGTTTATTGGTAGATAGTTTTTTTGAAGATGTTGAATCCAAGCGTTTAGGCGATACTGGCGGCATGTTTTTAGCCGATTATCAAGCAGGTACTATTTTGAGTAAAATACCTGCCGGGGCAGCACAACTTTTGCCAGTCAACGAACGAATGCAATATACTTTATACAGCTCCAATAAAGAACAACCATTTTGGAAAACTCTATTGACAAAGGACACACCATATCAAGAATATGAAGTAAACGGTAAAACTTATACTTTATCATCTAAAAAATTAAATAATTTACCTTGGTCTTTAGTCAGTTACGAACAAACATCAGAGCTAAAAAGTGATAAACACTTTAGTCTAAATTTATTTATCTCATTTAGTGTATTTTTGATATTATTATTTGGCTTGATGTTTTTAATTTTATACCGTTTTTTCGCGCGTTCTTTAGCAATATTATTGCAAAAATTACCTAAATCAGTTGCTAATCCTAACGAAATTAAATTACTCGACTATAGTGTAACTGAATTAAAACAATTAGCGCAAATATTCGTACAATTGGTTAATAAGTTAAGCAAAGTTAATAATGAGAAAGCTGAATGTGTTAAACGATTACAATCATTGCGTAAAGCACAATTAGAACAGGTGCAAATTTATGAAAAACGTAAGGGAGAATTAGCAAAAGTAACACGCGAAGCGCAAAACTCTCGTACCGAAGCGCAAAAAATGCGTTTACAAATCCAAAAATCACGGGTTGAAATTCAAAAATACAAATTGGAAGCTCAACGCGCTAAAGTACAAGCCAATGCAGCTAATCAAGCGAAAGCACAATTCTTAGCTAATATGAATCATGAATTACGCACACCAATGAATGCCATTATTGGTTACACGGAAATTTTGCAAGAAGATGCTAAAGATCAAGGACGTGATGATTTTATTCCTGATTTGCAGAAAATTCATGGTGCAAGTTATCATTTATTGGATTTAATTAATAATTTATTCGATATGTCACGAATTGAATCGAGTAAAATGGACTTATACATTGAGACTTTCGATATTGCGCCGATGATTCAAGACATTGCTAATACAGTTTCTCCATTGCTAGAAAAACAGTCTAATATTCTCAAAGTAAATTGTGATAGTGCATTAGGGACGATGTCAGCAGATTTGACCAAAGTACGGCAAAATTTAATGAATTTGCTAACCAATGCAAACAAATTTTCACAACAGAGCATTATTACCCTAACTGTCACCCGTGAACAAGATGAATTACGAGTAGATTGGATCATTTTTAGTGTTACTGATCAAGGTATTGGTATGACAGACGAGCAGATGAAAAAACTATTTCAAGCCTTTACGCAACTTGATCCAAATAATCAACGACGTTTTGGTGGTAGCGGTTTGGGCTTGGCGATTACCAAGCAGTTCTGTGAAATTATGGGCGGTGATATTTTAGTAGATAGCCATTTTGGCGAAGGTAGTACCTTTACAATTCGTTTACCAGCCGAAGTTAAACCAATAAAATGAAATTAAAATTTATAATTCTATAAACAATCTTTATTCTAATAACAACTTAGATAATAATTAAAAATTTCAAAAACCGTTCTATAGAGAATCAATGCTACATTTTTATCACAGCAATCACATCGAAGTGTTAGCGGTAGAATTAGCTAATAAAATTAAACAAGACCCACTCGCCGACCCATTTGCGAAAGAATACGTTATTGTACAAAGCAAAGGTATGGAACGCTGGTTGTCTATGAACCTAGCCTTAAAATTAGGGATCAGTGCTAATATAGAATATCCCTTTCCAGACAGTATGTTATGGAAATTAATGTACTGGAGCGTAGAAAACCTACCAGAACAATCTTATTATAAACGAGAAGTGATTTTGTGGAGTTTTATGCAGATTTTATCTAATAATCCACAATTTCAAGATATAAACCACTATTTACAAGATGATAAAACGGGTAATAAACACTTTCAACTTGCATGGCGATTAGCTAATTTATATGATCAATACGTTGTTTATCGTCCGCATTGGATTCAAGATTGGGAAAATGATTTACAACCACGTATTTTAGCCGCCGACCAAACAACCAACCATCAAGCCGTCTGGCAAGCGCAATTATGGCGAGTATTAAATCAATATTATGGACATAATCAGCATAAAGCTAAATTACGTAGCGAATTTTTCAAAAAATTACAACAAACACCTGATTTACAACAAAAATTACCAAAACGTATTAGTATTTTTGGTATCGCAGCCTTACCACCGTTTTACATCGAAGTTTTTACCAAGTTAAGCCAATGGACTGAAGTCTATTTTTTCCTATTTAATCCTTGTCAAGAATATTGGGGGGACATCGTATCAAACAGCGAAATTGCCCATCATAGCATCGAAGACGGGAAACCTGTTGCCCCAGAAACCTTGTATTTTGAAAAAGGTAACAGCCTACTTGCGTCAATGGGAAAATTGGGGCGAGATTTTTCTAAATTGCTCTTAGAATTATCTGATGAAACAGCTCAGACACATCAAAAATTTGTAGAAATAACCGAATCTAATTTACTTACAGCTATTCAAGCCGATATTTTATATTTACGTGAACGTGGTGAAGATGTATCTACAATGACAATTGGTGAAAAAGATAAGTCATTACAAATACATATCTGTCATAGTCCGATGCGAGAAGTAGAAGTATTATATGATCAATTATTACATTTATTTGATCAGCAACAACTGTTACCAAAAGACATTGTGGTAATGATGCCTAATGTTGAAAAATACGTGCCCTTTATCGAAGCGGTTTTTGGTACGGTGATAGATGCTAACTCCAAGATTCCATTCAGTATTACTGATCGCAGCTTACGCAGTGAAAGCGTACTAATTGACGCATTTTTTGCTATTTTGGAGCTTTGTCAAAGTCGCTTTGGTGTAAACGATGTTTTAGCTATTTTAGATCATGCCGCAATTCAACGTCAATTCGGTTTGACAACGGCTGATTTAAATTTAATTCGTCATTGGGTGATTGAAACGCATGTGCATTGGGGAATTGATGCGAATAATCGTGCAGCAATGGGATTGCCAGCGTATAAAGATAATACTTGGCGTGAAGGATTACGAAGAATGTTACTGGGTTATGTGCTGCCAGCACAAAATGAAAAATTATTTTTTGGTTTATTGCCGTATGATGATATTGAAGGTAGCGATGGCGTTATTTTAGGGCAATTTATCCATTTTATGGAAAGTTTATTTACAACGGTCGAAACTTTAGAAACAGCAAGAACTTTAATAGAATGGCGTAAATTTATATTTGATTTAATTGAAAAATTTATTTTTAGTGATGAAGAAACTTTAACGCAATTACAACAAATTAGAACAGTTTTAGATCGTTTAGTAAATGTAGATGGCTCTGGAGAATCGCAACTTGCAGGTTTTGATCAGCCGGTAAACTTTAGTGTCATTTTTGCCTATTTAAAACAATATTTGGATGCAGAACCCTCTCCTTTACATTTTTTAACGGGTAGTGTAACTTTTTGTGCATTACTACCGATGCGTAGTATTCCATTTAAAGTTGTTTGCCTATTGGGCATGAATAACAATGATTATCCACGTAGTAATCAACCGTTAAGCTTTGATTTAATTCATCATTACCCAATGCGTGGTGATCGCTCACGCCGAACCAATGACCGTTATTTATTTTTAGAAGCTTTATTGTCAGCACGTCAATACTTTTATATTAGTTATATTGGACATAATATTAATGATAACAGTGAATTACCTCCATCAGTTTTAGTAAGTGAATTATTAGATTATGTGAAAAAAGGCTTTAAACATCAAAAAACGGATATTTTAGAGCAAATTATTACTCATCACCCATTGCAGGCATTTAGTCCAAAATATTTTAATGATGGACAAGATAAACTTTTTAGTTATTCTAATGAATATTGTACCGCTAGTTATTCAATGTTCGGTGAGCGCAAACAGTATCGCCCATTTATTAAAACCCCGTTACAACTTACGATAGAAACATCAATTTTAGATATTAAGCAACTGATTGATTTTTTTATTCATCCTACTCGTTTTTTGCTAAAAAATGGTTTAGGTATACGTTTATCGCAAGCTGAAGGATTTATTGAGCAAACAGAGCCATTTGAATTAGATGCTTTAACACATTACACATTGGGAAATTTATTGGTTGAAAAAGGTTTTTTACAACATGATTTAACTGCATTTAAACCAATTATTCGCGCAACTGGACAATTGCCTTATGGCACGGTTGGCGAGCTAGCTTATACGCAATTACAGGTGGAAGTAGAGAATTTTATCAATTCTATGCAGCAATATAGTGGACAGCACAAATTTAATGCTGTTTCATTAACAGTATCGTTACCGAATAAAGTCCAATTAATCGGTAATCTAAATAATATTTGGCAAAATCAGCAATTGCAATATAGGTTTAGTAAATTGAAAGCAAAGGATTTTATTCAATTTTGGTTACAACATTTATTATTAAATGCCGCGCAACAGGAAAATTTGCCTGAATGTAGCGTATTAGTTGGTATAGATAAATGCTTCCACGCCGCACCTGTAGCGGATAGCCGAGAAATTTTGACCAAATTAGTCGAATTATATCGGCAAGGTTTAGAACAAGCTTTATATTTTTTTCCACAGAGTTCAATGGAATTTGCCAAAACGCTGCAACAAAAAAAATCGGCAGATCAAGCTTTGCAAGCGGCTATGCAATGTTGGCAAGGCTCAAAATTTCAGCGTGGTGAGTGTCTTGATTCTTATTATGAATTATATTTTGCCAATGATGCGATGCCACCAATAGAGCATGAGTCTTTTAAAACCTTAGCAGTACAATTTTTTAATCCATTATTAGACAATCTATCATAAATATTTAGCAATTAAGCAAGTAAATTTAATTAAGTAATCGCTTGTTAATTGGTTTAAAAATCAGTATAATTCAAAATTTTTCACAGACTCATTTATTAAAATTAATGGAAATTTATAAACAATTCAGTATTGAA
Source organism: uncultured Thiotrichaceae bacterium (assembly GCA_964388965.1). Classification (GTDB taxonomy): domain Bacteria; phylum Pseudomonadota; class Gammaproteobacteria; order Beggiatoales; family Beggiatoaceae; genus Albibeggiatoa. The sequence goes on from CAYMCP010000061.1 coordinate 9,173, forward strand.
GCAGCGCATTTTTTACCCAATGTGGCACAAGGTCATAAGTGTCGCAGGCTGCATGGTCATTCTTTTCAAATCACTTTGGTCGTTTGTGGTGATGTGGATAAAAAAATGGGTTGGGTAGTTGATTTTGCCGATATTAAACAAGCATTTAAACCAATTTATGAGCAACTTGATCATCATTTCTTGAATGAGGTTGAGGGGTTAGAAAATCCAACAAGTGAAAATCTGGCGCGCTGGATTTGGCAGCGTTTAAAACCTATTCTGCCGCAATTATGTCGGATTGAAATCAAGGAAACTTGTACAAGTGGTTGTATTTATCGCGGAGAAGCCTAATACAAGATACAAATTTGGACGCTGGTGCGTCCAATTGGGTGACGAGACAGTGCATCGTCACAAGGAAAAATTTACACTTCAATAATTTACGCAATTAATAACGCATTTTTAGCAACATCAGCTAGAATATTTTTTACTGCATTCGTTAGAGTCGCTTGAATTGCTTGCGCTTTAGTTTCTCCTGCCGGCAACTTACTCTCATCAATTTGCACTTGTAATTTACCCTGTTGGACTTGCTCGTTTAATATGGCAATCAAATCATCAATCGTGTGCTCACCGTCTAAATGTGGGAAAAGAAACGCGGTTAAACCATCAACTTCACCTGTTTTGCACTGTAAATTTGCCATAATTTTACCGTTTTTTAATTGCCAACGCGCTAATGGACTAGCAACAGGATACGCGCTAATTTCTGTTACAAATGCAGGCGTATAAGCTACCAACTCAATGACATTATCAACATAAAGTCGCAGTAATTCCTCCGCTAATACTTGATGATAAATCGCAATATTGGCTTGAGAATCATTTTTCAATTGCATTTTTTCCAATACACTGTTGAATAAATCCTCAAAGGGCAATGGTTTTGGATATAACTGACCCAAATAATTAACCGCTGTTTGCGTTAACGTGTGTTTAACTTCAATACGTTGTTCCAATTGAGTCTTAAAATATGCAGGTCTAGGCTCAACAATTAATGATGAAATATTGGTTTCTGGCGTTAAATTAGCAGCAATTTGCAATTTAGCTAACGATTGCCAATCTATATTTGGTTCAATCTGATGCTGGGCATGGCATAAAATAGAACTACGATAACTACGATTAAATAAAAAATCATAGTATTGCTCACGTATAATTCTGTCTTGTTTTGCCAATTGTTCAAAAATACGTTGATGTTTGGTTTTTATGTTTAAATTGCTACGAAAATCCACATCCGTCACGTAGAGCAATTGATGTTGCTCCAATTTAGTAATAAATTCATGGAAATACAACGGTTGATTTATACCTTCTAAGTATTCATGAAATAAATAATCATCAGCTTGTTCACTTAAAGCTTGTAGTCGTTCTTGTAAAAATATACCGTAGAAACTTTGTTGCTCCTTTCCAATATCGGCGGCAATTTGCAGTAAACCGCGTGCTTCTGTAATACGATTTTGAATAGAGCTATTATCAATGTGTTGTTGGTGATAACGCATCATATCTAAGGTGGTTTTGAGCATATTCCAACCCGGAAGCGTATTGTAACTAATACTCGCTAACCCATTGGTAGCAAGGTTATTTTTACAAATAGATAAAATTTTATCTTGTAGGGTTTCAGGTATCCATGAAAATAAACCGTGTACAGAAATATAGTCAAATTTTCCTAATTCATCATTAACATCAATTAAATCTATTTGTTTAAGTGTGACATTACGCAACCCAATTTCATCAACAACTTGTTGAGCTGTAGTCAGTTGCTTTTCGGAAATATCGATTCCCCAGCATTCCGTTTCGGGTAAACTTTGCGCAATAGCGATAATATTTGTGCCATCGCCGCAACCAATTTCTAAAATACGTGCTCTTTTGAGAATCGGTGGATTAAAACCATGTAATGTGCTTAGGCTCGCCAGAGCATTAGGTTGATAATCGTAGCCTAAAACAGAATGATAAGGGAGTTCATCATAACTACTATTTGTCATTTTTATTCCATTAACTTATATCAAGTTGGGTAGATATTAGCGTATTTATCAATGTTTTCCAAATTATTCGTGATATTTAGTTGTGTGATAATATCAAGCTTGCACATAGAATTTGTTTGATACACGGCTCATTTTCCGATCTTAACTAGAAATAGCACTTACATACAGCGTTGGGATAAAGATTTATTTGTGGATTTTGGTGATTACATTTCCACAAGTCCACCGATTTATACACATCCGCTAATTGCGATTGACAATGTTTATCAGCCATTAACGGGAAGTGTAACGGTAGAGCAAATACGTCCAAATCATTAAAATAGCTTAATTAAATTCTGATTCGGGGAAATGGATTGCTAGTAAATTAACGAGCATGACACCGTCCGCAGGCTGTAGGTAGTGTCCGCCACCTGTGGGAATGGTTAATGCGCGACTACGTAAAGCAGGTATATTATTCATATCTTGGCTATAAGCTGGTACGAGTGATGTCCAGAAACTATCTTCATTAGCGCGCACAATCGAAATATAACGCGCTTTAGGGTGTGCTGTACGATTTAAGTGAAATAATGGTGTCGCAGGATATTCACGGCTCAGTTCCCAGTATAAATCACGCGAACGATTAATTGTGTCTAATCCTATTAACGGTGTAATCCAACTTATTGGACTATCGGCGACCCATTTGCCAATTTCAGCTTTTTCTGTACCTAAATGCGGACTCGCTATGCTAATTAGACCGACGATTGGAAATTGATTGTTGACCATGCTCAAACGTGCGATTACACCGCCTAGCGAGTGTCCAATTAAAATGATTTTATCGTCAGTATGTGCTCTTTGAATGCCGGTTAAAAAGTAATCTAACCATTGCGCTTGTACTGGCAAAGGTGCTTCGGAAGGTAAAGTAATGGTATACAAGTGTCGGTCTGAAGGATAAGCCGCACCAGTAGGCGGTAATGCAGCATTTGGGAATAGGTGTCCTTGATCTTGCCAGCCTGCTTGCTGTAAATGTGGCACAATACCAGCAGTTCGCCAACCCATGCCTTCGCTCCAATACCCATGTATTAATACTAGCACTTGTCCTGCGTGGGCAATATTTAGGAATGTAAGTAAAAAGAGGGTGATAATAAATTTATACATACGCATACTCCTTAATATCAAGCAAAATCGCTGTCGATACCAGCCAGTGACTGGGTTTTTCATCCATTTGAGCAATCAGGCCGAAGCCACAACTGTCTTTTTCAAAACTCGGTTGATAAAGTCCTTTGAGCATACCTCACCCTTTTCAGTTATCAGTTACCAGTTATTCAGTGAACAATTATCAATGAGCGTGACATTCACTTATAAACTGCTACTTTATCTTAGTTTTTCCTATATTTCTAGTGTGTCTAGTTGTTTGGTAAGAGCAAAATTTTATAGGATTGTTGGAATGTTGTCACGGGTTTGATTTTAGACTTAACCACACTAAAACATCCAAACCAAACTCAAAAAACCATCAACATAGACTTTCCCATCTGGATGCTTGAATCTTTAGATAAAGAAGCCAATCGTATTGGAGTTACACGTCAATCAATTATAAAAATGTGGCTAGCTGAAAGATTAAATATTTGTCATCAATAGCTATCAACAAGCGGTGGATTAGGCTATATTGATATTTAAAGTTTGCTGAACATTATCACCTGTTGCCACATTCGACTTATCAGTATTTCCAGTATTCACAGCACGTTTGTCATTCATCACGCTAACCTGAAATGGTTTCGTTTTATGGTGGACTCGACTAAAATATTAACTACCAATCCTAACGCAGAAATGAAGATTTAAGAGAAATGATTGAGGTTTAAAAGAAGGAATGTAAGCAATGAACAACCCCTCATTAACAGAAATCATTGAAACGTTGCGCCAACATAAAACCCACTTGCAAAAACGTTATGATATTCGTCGTTTAGCTGTATTTGGTTCTCGTGCTAGAAATGAACAACACGCAGATAGTGATATTGATATTCTTGTGCAACTGGGAAGTAAACCACTTGGGCTACAATATTTTTCATTAGTACGAGAGATTGCCGCCCTCTTTCCAATCAAAATCGATGTTGTGTCACAAAATGCCTTAAAGCCTCAATACTTTGCAGAAATTCAAAAAGATTTACACGATGTCTAAAAGAAATGAACAATTGTTAATAGCAGATATTTTACAAGCGATAAATAAAATTGAGCGTTATCTTGCCAATATGTCTTATGAAACTTTTCTGACTGATGAGAAAACGATTGATGCTGTGGTTAGAAATTTTGAAATTATTGGAGAAGCCGCAAACCAAATCCCCCAAACCTTTGTAGAACAGCACCCAGAAATTCCTTGGCGAGATTTATCAGACTTCCGAAATGTATTAATTCATGCTTACTTTGGTGTTGATTTGCAAATGGTTTGGCAAATCGTTGAACTTGATTTAAATACATTAAAAAAGCAAATACAAAATATACAAAAGGCTTAATTTAAAACAAAACGTAAATAGCGCAGAAGTAGAAATGCTGTGATGCGTCGTGTTGATATGTAAAATCTGTTGAACATTATCACCTGTTGCCACATTCGACTTATCAGTATTTCCAGTATTCACAGCACGTTTGTCATTCATCACGCTAACCTGAAATGGTTTCGTTTTATGGTGGACTCAACTAAAATATTAACTATCAATCCTAATACAGATTTAAGAGAAATGATTGAGGCTTTGAAGAAGATTTGATAAATGCACTATTTTGAATTTGATCAACAAAAACGCATATCTAATCTAGCTAAACATGGTATCGACTTTATTGATGCTCAAGCACTTTGGGAAGATGGAAATCTCATTGAAATTCAAGCGAAATCAGAAAGTGAGCCGTGTTTTTTAATAATAGGTCGTATCACCAACAAACATTGGTCAGCAATTATTACTTACCGCCACCAAAATATTAGAATTATATCAGTTCGGCGTTCCCGTAAATCAGAGGTAGCACTTTATGAAAGCAGAAGACTTTGATAAAAAATTTGATGATAATGAAGAAGATATTATTGGAGATTTAGACTTAACCACACTAAAACATCCAAACCAAACTCAAAAAACCATCAACATAGACTTTCCCATCTGGATGCTTGAATCTTTAGATAAAGAAGCCAATCGTATTGGAGTTACACGTCAATCAATTATAAAAATGTGGCTAGCTGAAAGATTAAATATTTGTCATCAATAGCTATCAACAAGCGGTGGATTAGGCTATATTGATATTTAAAGTTTGCTGAACATTATCACCTGTCGCCACATTCGACTGATTAATATTTTCAGTATTCACAGCACGTTCATCATTCATCACACTAATTTAATATAGTTTCGTTGTTTGGAGTATAACAAAGCGAACAACCTAGCTCTATCCATTCTCCTGCTCTTTATCTATATTCTTTTTGTAGCTACAATTAATCTATGAAAATTGAATTCGATTCCACTAAAGATGCCACTAACTGCCGCAAACATGGCGTGTCATTGGCATTGGCATCGAAACTCGATTGGGATGCTGCGTTGGTATGGGTTGATGAGCGTTATGGTTATGATGAAATGCGCATGATTGCACTTGCTCCCGAAACAAACACTTTGTACTACGTGGCTTTTATTGAACACGATGATGTTTACAGAATTATCAGTCTACGTTGCGCAACCCGCCGGGAGGCTCAATACTATGTCAAAAACATCTACCGCTAAATGTATCAATATTCGTTTGCCATCTGAGGCTGAAGATAGATGGATTACGGAAGCTGCTAACAGCGATCCTGATGCTTTACCACTGACAGATGAACAACTGGAAGCCATGCTACCTGCGCAGTCAGTCTTGAAAACACAGCACGAAAAAGTGCTTATTTCTATGCGTTATAGCCCCGAAGTAGTGGATTATTTCAAGGCAACTGGACAGGGTTGGCAAACACGCATGGATGAAGTTTTACGAGAGTATGTCAATTTACACAAAAATGAATGAACTGAATCCAAAAAAAGCTTAAGCAAAACCAGAAGATTGAGGCTTTTTAAGAAGGAATATAAGCAAAGAACAACCCCTCATTAACAGAAATCATTGAAACGTTGCGCCAACATAAAACCCACCTGCAAAAACGTTATGATATTCGTCGTTTAGCTGCTTGAACATTGCATTCTCAAATAGTCAATATGGCTACTTTCTGGAAACTCATCAACAAGAAATTTAACGAGTTTGGAACTGATGTTTTCGTCAAGAAGAAGTTTTATGCTGCTATTGAAAGCCTATGTTCTCTTGCGGCGGCAAATGCAAACACACCTTGTATATCTTTATGACTGAGAGCAGGAAAATCTGATAATACTGAGAACTCCGAAAAACTTTTTTTGCCTATAATAAAATCAATCACTTATGCAAATACGCTCCACCTAAAATCAATGACTTACAAACTTTTTCAGAGTTTTCAGTAAGTATAGACAAGTATAACTAAGTTTTCAATAGCTGCTATCTAACCCTTAATATCAAGCAACAAAAACATTTTATTTTTAAAATTACCATTCTTGGAAAACGTACAGTCCTAAGAAATAGCTTATTAATTATTAAACTGTTCTGCCAATTTTTTCAACACATCTACAGTAATGTAAGTCGCATCACCCACGTCACCAAAAATGACTTCCATCGGCGCATCTGGCTCGCCTAGATTGTTTAATATCAACTCAGCACCAGTAAAATCCTCATGTTTAGTATAGCCACTGAATGTAATAATTGTTGGTAAATTTGCACCTTTCGCAGATTTTAGACCGTTTATGGAATCTTCAAAAGCAATACACTCATTCGGTGGCAATTGCAAACCATCTAAAGCTAATTGATAAACATCGGGGGCAGGTTTTTTCTGTTTCACCATATCGCCTGCTGCGATTACTTTAAACCAATTCATCGCATCGGGGTCTAAATTGTGTACTAGTAAAGCTTCAATATTTTTCGGACTGGTGGTAGTCGCTATGGCTAAGGTTAAACCTGCTTGACGGGCTTCTTGAAATATTCGCGCAATACCCGGACGTAACGGTACATCATCATTTACCATAATGTCATAGTAACGATTTGTTTTATCTTTATGTAATTCTGCGATAAAACTATCTAAATCATTTACTTGTGCGGGTATGTTACCGCCAAAATCGTCAAGATAGTAACGAATACGCTCTTTACCGCCCGTTACTTTCAGCAAATCGCCGTATAATTCCTCAGACCAATACCAATCTAAGCCAAATTGTTTAAACGTGGCATTAAAAGCAACACGATGCGCGTCGCGCTCGGTCTCTGCCAATGTGCCGTCAACATCGAAAATTAAGGCTTTAAGTTCTGCCATTTTATTTATCCTATGGTTTTTGTTGTAATTGGACACGATTGGCAATTAACAGTTGTACATAAATGTAAAACTTGTTTTGCCAGTAGTATAGCAACTAACAGGTGTAAGGTACTATTTATAAAATCAAAATTGCTTTGCTTAGTAATCGTTTACGCGCGTGCCGCAATAGTTAAAGATTTTTACATTTAGTTATAATTGGACGCATTATAGCGAATTATTCAAAAATCTAGTAAGTTAAAAAAATAACCTTGTTGATAAGTGTAAGTTATAGAAAACAACTAGCTGTTATTGGCAAATAGTGGCACAATCAGTCAACAATTTTGATAATACCTATTATTCGCCAATGGTTAAGCGTTTTCACGCGCAAGGTGTAGATATAACTGCATGGACAGGCAAATGATTTGGATGTTGAGCAATTTATGAATATTTTGCGTGATAGTGCGTTATATGCCAAAACTTACGACAAAAAGTTGAATAATATGCTTCAACGACAATTCGATAATTCAAATATGTTGTAACCAATTAGATGCAATAAATTTAATAAAAGTCACTTGCTTCTTATTTAGTGGCGAGGGTATTGTCTTTTACATTACAAATATTGTTTCAATACTGCCTGTTTTTTGTCATTTGCTGCATCAATGGTTTGTTGAGCTTGCTGGATTTGTTGCTCAAGTTGTTCAATTTCTGCAACCAGTTGTTTTTGGATTTTTAGTGGGGGAACGGGGATTTTATAATGACTGATATTGTACATATTGATTTCTTTATAAGTCATTCCAGATGCGAGGTTTTTAAGCTGTTCTGTAGAAAACTTAAGAATGTAATACAAATATTCATAATAAATAACATCAGCATGACAAATGAAGTTTTTATAACCTTGATTGGTGCAAGTTTCAACTTTAGCAATACAAATTTCACCAATTGTTGCACGGCTAGAAAAAATTACTGTATTTATTGGCAGTAAAACAGCACTGGACTGTTCTAACCCTTCCTGAGTTATTTTTCTTTCTGTGTCAAAAAGATATTTGTTTTTTGTATCTGCCAATGTTGCCCAACAAATATTACCATCCCAATAAGCACTATTTTGCGTATTTGGCGTACCACCGTTTTTAATGGTTGCCACTTCGTTTAATGCCTGTTGCTTAAACTCTTGTTTAAACCAATTTTGTACTGAAGTTTCAATTTCTCCATTCAACTGTTCAACATTTTTCTGAGCTTGAACAACAGCATTATCAATGGCTTCACATTCGGCGACAATTTTGGCTTGGATGTCTTTTGGTGGGAGTGGGATTTGAATTTGGCGTAAATAACTGCTATTCAAACTTTTACCAAATACTTTAAAATCAACCTGTTCCAAATCAATCCATTTTGTATTAAACAATTGAAATAGGTAACTATCTGAAATAAAATCGCCTTTAGGAATAAGTCCCGCAATGGCTTCATTGGTGTATAAATCTTGACCTGCAATTGCTGTTTTACCGATAGATAATTTAAAGCTCAGTAAAGTTGTACCTTGTGGAATTAATTTAACGTTAGACTGGGCAACACCTTCATCAGTCAATTTTTCTTTTGTATCTAAAATCACTTGTCCAGACATTTCAGCAATTGAAACCCATAAATGGTGACCTGTAAAAAATTCGGGATTTCTTCTTGATGGTGTACCACCAATTAAGATATGACAAACCTCTCCCAAACGTACCAACTTCCAACGACTTGGCACAGTCAGTTGCACATCTTTTCTTGGTGTTAACGAAATCGTTTTATCAAATCCAACTCGTGAAAAATCCAGTAAATTGACTAACGGCGTGTACGTCATCACATCAAATAAATATTCTGGAATATCAAAATCTTGCCCTAAGAAATTTTGCTGAATATAAAAATTAATCTTTTCAGCATTATTCACATTTTGCGGGTCAAACAAAGGCGTGATAACTTCATTTACCGTACTGCCACCATTGTATTTAATCCCCTCACTTCCTTTGGCAGTACTCCATTCATAACCTAAAAAGCGTTTTTTCTCCTTATTTGTAACTGGACTACGCACCACCAAAACAGGTTGTGGATTCAAATATGCCAAAATAAAATAATATAATTTCTGCTTTTCAATTTCTTTCACATAACGCAAAAACTGCTTGTTTAACGCTACTTGCTGCGCATCTTCATCCAATGCCTTAAAATCACGCTTTTTCTTAAAATTCTTATACAAAGTGCTAGACTCAAATGCTTTGCGATAAGCTTGAAATACCTCTGTTTCCAACAAATCAACCGATAATATTTCCGCTAAAAAACCATGATACAAATTCCAATCAATCCCCACATAAGCACAATATGCCTTAATCAAACCAACATCCTGATAAATATCACTCTCATCATCATGATAATTAAACCACGTATCAACTCGATAACGATAATGTGTTGCAACTTCAGGCTGTAAATGCTTACGTTTAAAAAACAAAATAACCGTATTCGTACCTGTCTTACCAAACGTGCCGCTGCCCAATTCTACTAACGCCACAATATCAAAATATTGCAAAATCAACTCACGAGTTTTACTATGAATCGCATCCGCATTTGACAACACCGATGATGGCACGATAATACCTGCAACTCCATTTGGAGCAAGCAACTGTTTGGCGCGTTCAATGAAAAAACACTGAATATTGTTATTATTCACTACATTGCTAACAGTTTTTGTTAATTCAAACGCTTCACGCTGCGCCTCATCTAAAGTTGCTAAAAAACCCTCGACAGCAAACGGTGGATTTGCCACTAAAATATCAAAACTGCTTAATTTCAAATCCTGATGCCCAGCTAACGCATCTTGATGTAAAACCTGAATGCCCTCATAGCCATACATAAATGACGATACTTTAGCGACTTTAGATAAACGATATTCTTTCTCAACCCCATAAATTGACTTGAAAAAATGCGTTGTATCGGACTGCTTATACTGCTGCACATACGGCAACATTTGCGTGGCTAATTCAGTTAAAAAATGCCCCGCCCCACACGCATAATCCAAAGCTTTGGGCATATCCTCAAAATCCTGTACGCGCTGTGCCAAAGGTAACGACATTAAAATAAACTTACAAATCGGCATCGGTGTGAAAAATTGTCCTTCCGACTGCTTAATCCCATTATCAAGGAAGAATTCAAACATATCGCCTAAAAACTGATTATGTTCTGTGGTCTTAATCCGCATATCCTGCCACATTTGTACTATTTCTAATAAAACTTTTGCATTTTGATAAAACAAGGTTTCATTGTGTACATCCATAAAACCAAAATCGTTATTAGTAAAAAATTTCAATTGACGGAAATAATCTTTAATTTTCTCTTTAGTTGCATTAGGGTCACGCTTGACTGCCCAAAACGCATTATCAATCGCCTCATTACTAATATAAACAATCTCTTGTGCTAAAAATTTAGCCATTCCCACTTTATACAAAGCCTGTAAACGGTCAATCAAATCAAAATAATTATCATAAGCAATGCCTTTCCAATAAAATTTTAAATCGGTGATATTATCGGTTTCATCGACAATTTTGCACAAAAATAAACTGACCAATACATCAAATGCGCGTTCACGCCCCGACACATTATGTTTGCGTAAAATAGTTCTAAATTGATGATATTTACCTTCTTTATCCCGTGCATCAACAGGTGATAAATCATCTAAAGTGTATTTATCCTTACCAATTTGATAGGGTGGAATATTGTCCTCAAAAATACCTTTTGTCGTAAATTCAAGCTGATAAGTGTCACGCCAAACTAAGTAACGCTGTTTGACATTTTTAGCCTGCTCAAAAGATTTTAATTGCTTATTGGTTTCTAAAACTTGCGGATTATCACGATGTGAAATGATATGCGAAATAAAACTTAACTCTTTATCAAACTGGGAACTATACAAACATAAAAATTGTGTTTCAGGAATCTGATGAACATAACTAAACAATTGATCTCCATCGAGTTTGGTTTCTTTCCATGCCTGTTCAAATTCCCCGCCCCATGTTTTACATTCAATTAATAACAAAGGCTTATTTTCTTGCGTTTTGACTAAAATATCGGCACGCCCACCACTTGCACCATGCCCTACTTTCCAACGGGGTTCTAATTCAATATGCTCAGGTTTATAATCTTTTGCTAACAAACGGTGCACACACTCAAACACCACTATATTTTCTGGCTGGGAAAAATTACAAATTTGGCGTTCATGAATAGCCAAGCCTTGTGACTCTGGATAAATGAATTGTTCTTTTTTTAAATCAACCTGCAACGGGATTTCAAAAATCTGTTTGGTATAAAGCTGATTTTTATATTCAAAACCAAGATTTTCTAAGAGCTGTTTAAGATTATTAATATTTATCATGTTAAAAATAAAATTAGGGAGAATGGACAGATTATAACAAGAAACAATGTTATCTCATAAATATAAAGTTGGTGTATGACGCTGCTGTCTTGACTTGTCCCAGTACCAATTGATGCGTACACGACTATGCGTTGACTTGATGAATCGCATTTTTCTCTGGAGCTGGAAATGCGCCACGCAAAAGAAACAAGCATATTAACCTTTTTTTTATATGAGATAGCCCTGATAATCACCTATTATTTGCCTCATCAATGAAGGATATGAAAAAATGAAAATTGCTTTACTCGGCACAGGTTTACTTGGTACTGCAATGGTTAAGCGTTTTCACGCGCAAGGTGTAGATATAACCGCATGGAATCGTAGTCAAGAGAAATTGCAACCCCTACAACAAACAGGTATTAAAACCACAGTAACCGCACTCGAAGCCATTGAACAAACTGATGTGACTATTTTAATGCTCACAGATATGAAAGCCATTCAAGCTGTATTGTTGGAACAAGGCATTGTAAAAATTGCACTACAGGGTAAGGTAATTATTCAAATGGGTACGATTGCGCCACAACAGAGTCGAGAACTTGCGCAGACTTTAAGTCAATCCGGTGCTGATTATTTAGAAGCTCCTGTACTTGGTAGCGTTCCGAATGTCAATGCAGGTCAGTTAATTTCTCTTGTCGGCGGCAGTCGGACGCAATTCGAGCAATGGCAACCCCTCCTAAGTCAGTTAGGTGATCAAGTGCATTACATCGGCGAAGTTGGGAGCGCGGCAACAATAAAACTTGCATTTAACCATTTTATTGCTTCATTAGCTGCTACATTTAGT
>CAYMCP010000062.1:0-21139 GCA_964388965.1 uncultured Thiotrichaceae bacterium
ATCTTCTAAACCCCAGTGCTGTTTGGCATCCCGGAAATTGAATTCAATTTGAAAATGCAAAGAAATGTTTAAACTTCCCCAATCAATATATTTTCCAAAAAATCTTTGGATGGTTCCTATAACTTCCACCCGCTTCCGTCCAACGACTTATTCCCAACATTGTTATTCGTCCTGTCATCGAGAGGAGTGCTTCACTTATCAATATCAGATGGCGTAAATTTGTTGCATCTAATTGGTTACAACATAGGAGAATTGTGCTAATTTCGTTCATGAGCAATTGGCTGATAAAAAGCGATGGATTTCGACTCTTTACTTTTTACCCTAATTGCTCATTTTTTCCAACCTTTGGCGAAGGTATTGTTAATTTACTGATTTAAAAATTAATAAAGTGAACATTCACAATTCATAATTTATCATTCATTGTCCTGTGGCATGATGACGCGGTGCGTCGTCACGAGATTAACATATACTTTTGGGAGTTACGCAGTTCACACGAAAATTTTACTCTGTATTTGTAACTCACAATAAATCAGGACGCAGAGCGTCCCCCGCTGCATCCCAACGGAAACCATTGGGACGAGGAAACGAGACAAATTTTTATTTGAACTGCGTAACTCCCACAAACTAGAGAATAACAATGCAAGATATTCATGCACATCGCATCCTTATTTTAGACTTCGGCTCACAATACACCCAACTCATTGCTCGCCGAGTACGTGAAGCGCGTGTATACTGCGAAATTTATCCCTACGATATTGAACCGCAAACGATTCAAGCGTTTAAACCCAAAGGCATTATCCTATCCGGTAGTCCCGAATCAGTTAATGATTGTGACGTAAATTATCAAGCACCAGAAATAATATTTCAAATCGGTGTACCCATCTTAGGAATTTGCTACGGAATGCAAACAATAGCTAAACAACTAGGTGGTAGCGTAGCAACGGCGCAAAGTCGTGAATTTGGATACGCACAAGTCAGAGCGCACGGACATTCAATCCTACTCAAACACATTGAAGATCATGTTAGTCCATCAGGTCATGGATTGTTAGATGTATGGATGAGTCACGGCGACCAAGTTACGACGTTACCAGAAGGCTTTAAATTAATCGCCTCAACCAATAACGCACCTATTGCAGGCATGGCAGATGAAAAACGTCACTTCTATGGTTTACAATTTCATCCCGAAGTGACGCACACCACACAAGGTATACGCATTTTAAAACGCTTTTGTCATGACATTTGTGGTTGTGAACAACTATGGAATCCAACAAACATCATCACAGATAGCATACAAAACATTAAACAAACTGTTGGCGATGATAATGTGATTTTAGCCCTATCCGGCGGCGTAGACTCTTCCGTTGTTGCGGCGTTAATTAATGAGGCGATTGGCGAACAATTAACTTGTGTTTTCGTCAACAATGGGCTGCTGCGTTTAAATGAAGTAGAGCAAGTTGAGCGTACTTTTAAACAAAATTTAGGTATGAAATTAATTACAGTAAATGCAGAACAACGTTTTCTAACCGCACTAAAAGGTATCACCGACCCAGAGCAAAAACGCAAAATTATTGGTAATTTATTTATTGAAGTCTTTGACGAAGAAGCTGCAAAAATCGCCAATGTTAAATGGCTGGCACAAGGCACAATTTATCCCGACGTGATTGAATCCGCAGGCTCTCAAACGAGTAAAGCACATGTCATCAAATCCCACCACAATGTAGGCGGTTTGCCAGAAAATATGCAATTAAATTTATTAGAACCATTACGCGAATTATTCAAAGATGAAGTACGCAAATTGGGTATTGAACTAGGTTTACCTAAAGAAATTGTCATGCGCCACCCATTTCCCGGACCCGGTTTAGGTGTACGCATTTTAGGTGAAGTCAAACACGAATACGCTGAAATCCTACGCCAAGCCGATGCAATTTTTATCGAAGAACTACACAAACAAGGTTGGTATGACAAAGTAAGTCAAGCATTCGCGGTATTTTTACCTGTAAAATCAGTCGGCGTTGTCGGCGACGCACGACAGTATGATTATGTAATTGCGTTGCGGGCGGTACAAACGGTAGATTTTATGACAGCACACTGGGTACACTTGCCATACGATATGCTAGAAACCTTATCAACTCGGATTATCAACGAAGTACGAGGCATTTCGCGTGTCACATACGATATTTCAGGTAAACCACCCGCCACGATTGAATGGGAATAATACAAATTTAAACTTGTGACCATGCGCCAGCGTCCACTTATTTCCGAAAAAAACGAAACCGCTATAACATTATTTTTACACAAAACAAATTTAATTAACGGTTGCGAGTTTAGCTAAGATACTCTAAAATATAGGCAAGTGAGTTGTTTGGAATAAGTACGATGTCGTATTTAACTAACCCTATTTTAGGGATTTTTTCGCGGCAAATTAGAAGATGGAAAATTAGATCACTGGGAGATAATAAGATTATCTTTTAACATCACACTTCTAATTATAGAGTAGGTTAATTGGGCGTTCGCGCCCTTTTTTCGTTTCTACCTCCCGCCATTATTTCAAACAGCTAGAAAATAAGGATATAAATTATCCTCTATTTAACTATTTTCTAAACTGGATTGCACCTTGTTTGACAAAAATTTACAAACATTACTCACACCGACTGTTACGGCATTAGGCTACGAACTCATTGGGGTAGAACGTCTATCTCGCGGTCGTAGTGGATCACAACTACTTCGAGTTTTTATTGACAAACTTGATGGTGTGACGATTAAAGACTGCGAAACAGTCAGTTACCAAATCAGTGGCGTACTGGATGTTGAAGACCCCATTCAAGGTCAATACACCTTAGAAGTTTCTTCACCCGGGCTAGACAGACCTTTGGTGACACAAGCACATTTTGCGCGTTTTATCGGACATCAAGTACATATTCGTCTTACCCGTCCTATAGCAGAACGCCGTAATTTTTCAGGTACACTACTCCGTGTAGAGGATGATGAAATCGTGGTATTGGCAGAACAAACTGAATACAACTTACCTTATGAGCAAATAGACAAGGCAAGACTCATCCCAGAGATTTAAGCCTACTCAATAAGGAATATAATAATGAGTAAATCAAACAAAGATATTTTACTGGTTGTAGACGCGGTATCCAATGAAAAAGGCGTTGATAAAGAAATCATATTTGATGCGTTAGAATGCGCCCTCGCCAGTGCAACTAAAAAGCGTTACAACACCAGCGTCGATATACGTGTTTCAATCAATCGCACCAACGGAGAATACGTTGCATTCCGTCGTTGGCTTGTGGTCGAAGAAGTCGAGCAGGTCGAAAAGCAAATAAGTTTACACGACGCACGACAAGAAAAACCAACAATTGAGCTAGGCGAATACCTTGAAAAGCCAATTGAATCAGTTAGTTTTGACCGCATTGGTGCGCAGACTGCCAAACAAGTTATTGTGCAAAAAATTCGTGAAGCTGAACGGGCGCAGATTATTCACGCCTACGAAGACCGTCAAGGTGAATTAGTCAGTGGCTCAGTCAAGCGTATCGAGCGCGGCAATATCATCGTAGACTTAGGTTCTAACGTAGACGCACTTATTTTACGTGAGGAAATGATCCAACGTGAATCAGTACGCCCTGGTGATAGAATTCGTGGTTATCTGAAAGATGTACGTCCTGAGCAACGCGGTCCACAAATTTTTTTAAGTCGCACCGCACCAGAATTACTAATTGCTTTATTCACTTTAGAAGTACCAGAAATTAATGAAAATCTATTAGAAATTATTTCTGCTGCACGCGACCCAGGTTCTAGGGCTAAAATCGCAGTGAGAACCAATGACCCACGCATAGACCCAGTAGGTGCTTGTGTTGGAATGCGTGGCTCACGTGTACAAGCCGTGTCCAACGAGCTTGCAGGTGAACGAGTTGATATTATTTTATGGGATGAAAACCCCGCTCAATTTGTCATCAACGCCATGTCACCCGCTGAAGTCATCTCAATTATTGTAGACGAAGAAGCGCATAGTATGGACGTTGCTGTCCGCGAAGATCAATTATCACAAGCAATTGGACGTAATGGACAAAATGTGCGTTTAGCCAGCCAATTGACGGGTTGGACGCTCAACGTGATGACTGAAAAACAAGCAGAGCAGAAAAATCAAGCTGAATTTCAAGCGTTGCAAGATTTGTTTATGCAGCAATTAGATGTGGACGAAGAAATTGCTAATTCATTGATTGAACAAGGCTTTTCTACAGTAGAAGAAATTGCCTATGTACCGATTGAAGAAATACTAGAAATTGAATATTTCGATGAAGAAATCGTGAACGAACTACGCAATCGTGCTAAAGATGCGCTACTAATAAAAGAAATTGCCAATGAAGAGCATGAACGAGCTGCGAGCGAACCCGCAGACGATTTGCTCAATATGGACGGCATGAACGATGAATTAGCACACGCATTAGCTAAATTAGGTATTGCAACGATGGAAGATTTAGCAGAGCAATCTATTGATGATTTAATGGACGTTGAAAATATGACTGAAGAGCAAGCGGGTGAACTCATCATGACAGCACGTGCTCCTTGGTTTGCAGAAGACACAGCAGGAGGAGATTAGGTAAAAAAATACTTTGTTACTCAAGCAGCAATCTGTGTCTTAAACTAAAGGAGAATTAAAATATGAATGAAGTGACAGTAAAAGAATTTGCAGACGTAGTAGGCATACCACTAGATCGTCTGCTATCACAATTAGGTGATGCTGGTCTTAGTGCTAAAAAACCTGATGATAGTATTAACGATAAAGAAAAACGCCAACTTTTAGGACATTTACGCCATATTCATGGTAAAGATACGACATTGGATGACTTATCCGACGAATCAAATAAAATTACTTTGAAACGCAAAAGTCATAGCGAAATTAAAGTACCTAATTCACAAGGTGGTAAAGCCAAAACTGTCAGTGTAGAGGTGAGAAAAAAACGCACTTATGTGAAACACGGTAGTAATGTAGTAAAACCCAAGCTAAAAAATGATTTAGGGTTATCGAATTCATTAGTACCGCCTAAGCCTACTTCACTAGCTGGAAGTAAACCAAGTGCATTAAGTGGATTAACTGGCGGTATAAGTGGTTTAACTTCGCCTTCTACACTGACTACAAGCGGTGGTAGTTTGCTAGGTCGCGCTATTCCAGCACCCTCGTTAGACGATGACAAAGTTGAGGACGATGAGGAAGCGCGTCGGCAGAAGATGGCAGAAGCAATTGCAGCAAAAGCGGCTGAAAAGGCTAAAAAAGAGGAGGAGGAACGTACTAAGGCAGAAGCCGAAGAAAAAGCTGAACGAGAAGCTGCACATTTGGCAAAAATTGAAGCTAACGTAAAGCGGGATCAAGAAGAACGCATGAAACGCGATGAGGTTGAAAAAGCTAAACGTCAAGAGCAACAACGTCGCAAAGAGGCTGAAACCCGTAATAAGCGTTCTAAACCTACGAAAGATGGCAAAAAAGAAGCTGAAGCACGTCCTAAAGCGGAAGTTAAAATTGTCAAGGAAAAACCGAAGCCAGAACTTAAAGAAAAATCGAGTAAACCGCGTAGTACGGAACGCCGTAAGGTTGACACGAAACCAAAAGAAGGTAATCGTACAAGTCGTCCACCTGCGCCCAGACCTCCACGCAGTGCAGATGCAACAGAAGCAAAACCTACAAATGTTATTCAAAATAATAATATAGGTAATGTTAGCGATGATAGTAAATCAGCAAAACCTGTTAAGAAAAAACGCGGCTCATTAAGCACTGTCAAGCAACAACCGCGTACCAAAGAAGGTAAGGCAGGTAAAGAAGATAAATCTAGCAAATACGCTAAACAAGAATTACGCAGCGGCGGCGAAACTTTACATAAACGCAATCGTAAAAAAGCGGGTAAAAAAATTACTCGTGTAGAACAACAAACCACACCGCATGGTTTTATTAAGCCAACTGCGCCGATTGTATACGGTGTCAACATACCTGAAACCATTTCGATAGGTGATTTAGCGCAAAAAATGTCAGTTAAAGCTGCCGAAGTCATTAAAACGATGATGACTTTAGGCACAATGGTGACGATTAACCAAGTAATTGATCAAGAAACGGCTGCAATTGTCGTTGAGGAAATGGGACATAAACCCGTCCTCATGAAAGAAAATGCCTTAGAGGAAGATTTATTAAAAGGCATTGATATTGGCGAAGAAGTCCCACGCGCCCCTGTCGTTACAATTATGGGTCATGTTGATCATGGTAAAACCTCATTGCTTGATTATATTCGCAAAACGCGCGTTGCAGCGGGCGAAGCAGGTGGTATTACTCAGCACATTGGTGCGTATCATGTTGAAACCAATAACGGTATGGTGACATTTTTAGATACGCCAGGACATGCTGCATTTACTCAAATGCGGGCGCGAGGTGCAAAAGTGACTGATATTGTGGTACTTGTTGTTGCAGCAGACGACGGTGTTATGCCACAAACGATTGAGGCAATTCAACATGCGAAAGCCGCCAGTGTGCCCATCGTAGTAGCGATTAACAAAATTGATAAGGAACAAGCAGCCCCTGAGCGTGTCAAACAAGAGCTTATAGCCCATGAAGTCATTCCTGAAGAATTGGGGGGAGAAAATATGTTTGTTCAAGTTTCTGCCAAATCGGGTGTAGGTATTGACACCTTACTTGATACTTTGTTGTTGCAAGCGGAAATATTGGAACTCAAAACTGTTGCTGATGGACCTGCTCAAGGTGTTGTGGTTGAATCACGTTTAGACAGAGGACGTGGTGTCGTTGCAACCATTTTAGTGCAAAGTGGCACATTGAAAAAAGGTGATATTTTGCTTGCAGGTCAAGAATATGGTCGAGTACGGGCAATGCTTAATGAGCTTGGACAAACGATTTCTGAAGCCGGTCCTTCGATTCCAGTGGAAGTGCTAGGTTTATCGGGTACACCAAGTGCGGGTGATGAATCGATTGTTGTCCCTGATGAACGCAAAGCGCGTGAAATTGCGTTATTCCGTCAAGGTAAATTCCGTGAAGTGAAATTAGCACGACAAAAAGCAGCAAAATTGGAAGATATGTTTTCGCAAATGCAGACAGGCGAAATCAACTCACTCAATATTGTGCTTAAAGCTGATGTACACGGTTCTGCGGAAGCTTTACATGATTCACTTACCAAGCTTTCGAACGAGGAAGTGAAAGTTAATATTATCGCCAGTGGTGTGGGTAGCATTAATGAATCTGATGCAAATTTAGCAGTTGCTTCCAATGCGGTAATAATTGGATTTAATGTCCGTGCAGATAATAGTGCAAAACGTTTAATTGCAGAAGAGAATATTGATTTACACTATTACAGCGTGATTTACGAAGCGATTGATGAGGTAAAAGCTGCAATTAGTGGTATGTTAGCCCCTGAAATTAAAGAGCAAATTGTTGGTATTGCAGAAGTACGTGATGTATTTCGTTCACCGAAAATTGGTGCAGTTGCAGGTTGTATGGTTACAGAAGGTCAAGTTAAACGTAATAATCCAATTCGTGTACTGCGCGATCATATTGTGATTTATGAAGGTGAGTTAGAATCACTACGCCGCTTTAAAGATGATGTAAGTGAAGTAAAAGCCGGTATGGAGTGTGGTATTGGTGTGAAAAACTATAATGATGTTCAAGTTGGCGACCAAATTGAGGTTTATGAACGGGTTGAGGTTGCAAGAACGTTATAGATAATTAGCGCAATCAATAGTGTGCAAAACTTGTTTTTACCCGACGAGTTCTGCACGGAAAACGCTGAAAACATGTACCCCTTTGGATTTGTGGATGACTTTGTAGGACTACCATCCTGTCACAGTTTGGTAGCCCTAAAAATGCTATATTTAACGATTTTCTATTGAAACATAATCACGAGCGGCATAACCTGTGTAAACTTGACGTGGACGACCAATTTTTAAACTAGGTTCTTCAATCATTTCCTTCCACTGCGCAATCCAACCTACAGAACGTGCAACCGCAAATAATGCTGTAAACATATTCGTCGGAATACCCAGCGCACTTAAAATAATGCCTGAATAAAAATCTACATTAGGATACAATTTGCGTTCTACAAAATATTCATCTTCTAATGCAATACGTTCTAATTCCATCGCAATTTCAAACATTGGCTGCTGATCGGCTGCGTCCAATTGCTCCAATAAATCGTAACACGCTTTACGAATAATTTTTGCGCGTGGATCGAAGTTTTTATAAACACGATGCCCAAAACCCATTAAACGAGTAGGATTATCTTTGTCTTTAACTTTATCGATGTAATCAAGAATATTTTTTATATCACCGATTTCATGCAACATTTTTATAACAGCTTCATTTGCGCCGCCGTGTGCAGGTCCCCATAAAGTGGCGATACCTGCTGCAACACACGCATAAGGATTGGCTTGGGAACTTCCTGCTAAACGAACTGTTGATGTACTTGCATTTTGCTCATGGTCGGCGTGTAAAATCAACATAATATCTAATGCACGCACCGCAGTAGGATTTAATGTAGATTCACGATTGGGTAAATCAAACATCATGTTGGCAAAATTTTCAACATAATTTAAATCATGGCGCGGATAAACATAAGGACGACCCAGTAGGTAACGGAAACTTTTTGCTGCAATTGTAGGCATTTTGGCAACGACACGCATTGCACACATTTCGCGGTGTTCAGGATTGTAAATATCTAATTCTTCATGATAAAAACTAGACATACCACCCATGACACCAACCAACATTGACATCGGATGGGCATCGCGTCTGAAACCGTTAAAAAAATTAAGAATTGCTTCATGTAATAAGGAGAGACGTTTAATTTTTGACTCGAAATCAAGCATTTGATCGTGAGTAGGCAATTCTCCATTAAGTAGTAAATAGCATACTTCTAAGTAGGTACTTTGCTCTGCTAACTGCTCAATGGGATAACCACGATGGAGTAAAATGCCGTTTTCGCCGTCGATGTAACTGATTGCACTTTCACAACTAGCCGTTGTGACGAATGCGGGATCAAAGGTGAACATACCTAATTCTTTGGCGATGCTTTGACAATCAATAACTGGGTGTCCAAGCGTCCCCTTGCGGATAGGACATTCAACCGATTTGCCTGTCGAGTTATCCGTAATTGTGACAGTTTCAGTAGTCATTATACCCCCTTTTTGGATAGGTCAACTTAAATCTCGTGTGGAAAAGTTATACTGGAATAAATCTTACCGCACTGCAACATAAAATACCAGAAACAGCGTGTAAACGACAATTTTTTTAACATTATTTGTTTGTTGGTGAAATGATAGCTATTATCTAATATGATGAAAAAAAAGGATTATATCCAGATAAAAATACTTTCCATAAAAATATTTTCGGATTTATATAAAGTTTTATATATACAAAACCTTAGCGTATTATGCGCACTTTAGCCATAAAGTCAATTAATTTGTTAATAAGTTTAGTTATACCTATACTTTTTATAGAATACGCTTTTGACTAAAATGGTAGAATTCAGATAGTGATAAAGTAGAAAAAATATGATACAAAAAAATACGGGTTTCACTCTATTGGAATTAATAGTTGTTATGGCAATTGTCGCAATGGCAGCCGCGCTAGTTGTGCCGCGTATCAATGCTAGTCAATCTACTTTGTTTCAATCTGACTTACGTGAAGCATTAGGCGTATTAAAATATGGGCGACGGATGGCAATTATTCAGAGTAAAGATACAAGCGTCACTTTGCAAAGCAACACCGAGCAAACTAAGCGACCACGTAAATTAAATCCAAATCATTGGATTGCGCGCGTGACCAGTTTGCATTGTCAGTCAGAACAAGAAAACACTCAAGACACTGAGGACGAGGAGGATAAGAAAGATATGACTTGTCACATCACATTTTATCCCGAAGGCGGAAGTAGTGCTAATGAAATTTTACTGAGTTTTAAGCATTACCGCGCTAAAATTACTTTGAATCCACTTACCGGTAAAGCAGAATGGGAAATCTTGGACTATGAACGTGAATAAGCAAACTGGTTTTACCTTACTAGAAATTTTGATTGCAATGGCAATTATAGCGTTAGCTTTGGGGACAAGTTTTAGTTTGTTGGCAAATAGTAAACGTTTAGCTTTTAGAGCGGCTTATCAAATCGAACAAGTCATATTTTTACGTTCAGCCATTAATATTGTGCAAATTCGTGAAAAACCTGAATATCCTGAACATCCACAGGATCATGTCAAAAATTTAAAATTAAAAATAGAGGATGTATTAGAGCCGCCAATTCGACAAACTAATACAATTCAATTGTCTGTTGAGCCAATTCTATTAGAAGATAATAAGCGCGGGATAAAAATCCCTATTTTACGTTTGAAAACATTAAGAGTAGGCGAGTAAAATTATTAATTCTACAAACGCTACATTTGAAAAATGAGCTGTTGACGCATTGTGTCAAATTCAAATTTAGGTGGACGCTGGCGCGTCGTTACGAGTTTAAATAGAACAAAACAAAACATGGATTATCCAACAACTTTTGATGTCATTGTCATTGGTGGCGGTCACGCTGGCACCGAAGCTGCCCTAGCTGCTGCACGTATTGGCGTAAATACATTGCTGCTAACCCACAACGCTGAAACTTTAGGACAAATGTCTTGTAATCCTGCAATCGGTGGGATTGGCAAAGGACATCTAGTCAAAGAAATTGATGCACTGGGCGGATTAATGGCAAAAGCGGCTGATTTAGCTGGGATTCAATTTCGTATTCTCAATGCGAGTAAAGGTCCTGCAGTACGTGCGACTCGCGCGCAAATTGATCGTAATTTATACCGTGTTGCAGTGCGCCAAGTCTTAGAAAATCAACCTCATTTAACTATTTTCCAACAAGCTGTTGATGATATTGTATTTAGCGGCGATCACGTTAAAGCTGTGATAACACAAATGGGTTTACGTTTTTTCGCGCCGACGGTTGTTTTAACTTCTGGTACATTTTTAGGCGGTGTTATTCATATTGGTTTGTCGAATTATCAGGCAGGTCGAATGGGCGACCCACCATCTAACGCATTAGCACAAAAATTACGCGAAACCAATTTACAAGTTGATCGCTTAAAAACGGGTACGCCACCACGTTTAGACCGTCGCAGTTTAAATTATAGCCTCATGCAAGCGCAACAAGGTGATATGCCTACGCCAGTCTTCTCATTTCAAGGAGATGTCAGTCAGCATCCACCCCAAGTATCCTGCCACATTACACATACCAATGCGCGTACACATGACATTATTCGCTCTGGTCTGGATCGCTCACCAATGTACACAGGTGTTATTGAAGGTATAGGACCACGCTATTGTCCTTCGATTGAGGATAAAATTGTGCGCTTTGCCGATAAAACCTCACACCAAATTTTTATTGAGCCGGAAGGTTTGCATGTCAATGAAGTGTATCCAAATGGAATTTCTACCAGTTTACCGTTTGATATTCAGCTAGATTTAGTACGTTCAATGAAAGGGTGTGAAAATGCACATATTACACGCCCCGGCTATGCGATTGAGTATGATTTTTTTGATCCACGTGATTTAAAACCGAGTTTAGAAACTAAAGTATTTAATGGTTTATTTTTCGCGGGTCAAATTAATGGTACAACAGGTTATGAGGAGGCAGCAGCACAAGGTTTAATTGCAGGTATGAATGCAGCATTACAAGTAAAAGGTGAAACGGCTTGGACACCGCGTCGAGATGAGGCGTATATCGGTGTATTAATTGATGATTTAATTACGAGTGGTACAAAAGAACCGTATCGTATGTTTACCAGTCGTGCAGAATATCGTTTATTATTACGTGAAGATAATGCTGATTTACGCTTAACAAAAAAAGGACGCGAATTAGGTCTAGTCGGTGATGAGCAATGGCAATTTTTTGAGCAGAAATGTGTTGCAATCGAAACAGAAACAGCGCGTTTAAATAAATTATGGGTACGTTTGGATACGCCAGAGGCAGAGCAAATAAGTAAAATGACTCCATTACGTCGTGAAACAAACTGTTTAGATTTACTACGTCGTCCAGAAGTGAATTATGATGATTTAATGCAAATTGAAGCATTACGAGCGGGGCGTGAAACTGAATCAGCACAAGTACATCAGCAAATCGAGGTACAAGTGAAATATAGCGGCTACATCGAGCGTCAACAAACTGAAATCGCTCGTTTGCGTCGCTATGAGGCAACCACTATCCCCGTTTATATTGATTATAATAAAGTATCAGGCTTGTCCAACGAAGTACGGCAAAAGTTGGTGCAATTCCGTCCAACTACGGTGGGACAGGCTTCAAGAATTTCTGGCGTTACGCCTGCCGCCGTTTCTTTGCTACTCGTTCATCTAAAAAAAATATTACACTAAACAGCTTAAAATTCATACTATTACCTATTATTGAATAGTAGAAAAAATCAAGCAGTAAGATATTCCTTCAATTTTTTTATTGCAACGTTCTCAATTTGACGAACTCGCTCGGCTGATATGCCATATTTATCAGCCAACTCGTGCAAGGTTGCTTTTTCTTCGTTTAGCCAACGCTGACGCACAATATCTTGACTACGTTCATCTAGTTGTTTAAATGCTATGTCTAAACGAGATTGTAGATTTTGTTCCCAATCGTCATTTTCAATTAACCGCGCTGGATCATAACGATTATCTTCTAAATACGCGGCAGGACTATAATTGTCATCATCATTACCATCCTCTGGCGCGTCAAATGCCACATCTTGTCGTGTGAGACGTTGTTCCATCTCTAACACTTCTTTTTCGGACACACCCAAATCAGCGGCAATTTTTTCTACTTCATCCTGATTTAACCAGCCTAAGCGTTTTTTCATACTACGCAAATTAAAAAATAACTTACGTTGCGCTTTAGTTGTTGCTACTTTGGCAATCCGCCAATTTTTCAAAATATACTCATGAATTTCCGCTTTAATCCAATGCACCGCAAATGAGACTAAACGCACACCAACACTTGGATCAAAACGTTTTACCGCCTTCATTAAGCCAATATTACCTTCTTGAATAATATCCGCTTGTGGCAGACCGTAACCACGATAACTATTAGCAATATGCAATACAAAACGTAAATGTGAAATGGTGAGTAAACGTGCCGCTTCCAAATCACCTTGCTCGTGATAACGTCTAGCTAATTCCTGCTCTTGTTCTGAATTTAAGATTGGAATATTTTTTACAGCCTGAATATAGCTTTCCAAGCTTTGGCTAATGCCAAGTAAATTTAAATTCTGACTTAAAGCAATCGCTGTTGACATATTTCCCCCTACTAAAACTGTGTCACACAAGTGGTAAAATTTATTGGGAATGGCTGGAAATAGGAGCGCATTGCCAATAAATTCTATTTCTTCTACTCCTAAACTAAAAATCTAAAATAATACCGGGTTGCTGATGTCTCCACCAACAACCCATTAATCAGCTACTGCACTGTAATTCTACGTGGTTCAACTGCTTCTTGTTTAGGGATACGGACAGAAAGTACACCGTTTTCACCTGTTGCAGTAATATTGTCCACATCAACATTGTCTGGCAGCGTAAAACGCCGTTGGAATTGTCCAAATACACGCTCAACACGTTTAAAACCTTTATCTTCTTCAGATTGCACTAACCGGCGTTCCCCTTTAATCGCTAAAATGTTTTTATCAACAGAGATTTCAATCTCTTTAGGATCAACACCGGGAATGTCCGCAGCGAGTAGATAACAATCATTTTGTTCTTCAATGTCCACACTAGGCATCCACGCTGTTGCATTGGCTTCTGCGGCATTCGCCTTTTTCAAATGCGCCATACGATTGAACACTTGTTCTGCATCACGTTGCATTTGTTCCCATAAATTAACTGGATAATGATATGTTAAACTCATGGCGATACTCCTTTAAAATCAAGTTGTTAAGCAGCTTTGTTTGCTTGCTCGTGTATATAGGGTTTTAAAAATTTGATTTCAAGAGTTCACACCAATATTTTTTTAAAAATTTGTCAAGATTTGTCTTGACTCAATGAGTTTCTATGATTTTCTATAGAACTCATTTGACATTTTTAAAGTAAATGAATATTAATCTAAAGCGACAAGGTTTTGTAAAGACACGGCATGCCTTATCTCTACGATGTGAAAGAAAATATTGATTTTTTAACATATTTGCTAAGCTTTCAAACGGGTTCTATAAAATGGCAGTTTTCTCATGGATGAACTACAATTTGAGCGGGATGAAAACAAAAATCAACAAAATCAACAAAATATCAGAAAACATCATCTTGATTTTGAAGATGTAACTGCTGCATTTTATAATCCAATGCTCATCAAGTTAGATACTCGTTATCACTACAATGAAGAGCGTTATATTGCGATTGGCTCAATCAAAACTTGTGAAATTGTCGTTGTTTATACTGAGCGCAAACAAAATTACATCCGCATTATTTCAGCACGAAAGGCATTAAAACATGAATCAGAATACTACTACAAAAACTACCCATACTAATTGGAAAAAATTAGAGCAATTACAAGATGAAGAGATTGATACTTCAGATATTCCTGCATTAGAGACACAATTTTTTTAGCAAGCACAGTGGAAAACGCCTGTCACTATCAACATTGAAACAGATATATTGACTTGGCTTATTTCCGAGTATTAGCAATAACATGGAGACAAGACATGTCTTGCCTCTACGAATTTCACTACTCATGACATTGTTGCGGTCTAAAACGTGCGTAAAATGTCTACAAAACGTGGGATACTAAGCCATCTGCTAATTTAGGCTCAAACCAAGTAGATTTTGGTGGCATCACCTTTCCAGCATCGGCTACCGCCATCAAAGCATCTAAACTGGTCGGATATAACGCGAATGCAACTTGCATTTCGCCGCTATTTACCCGTTTTTCCAACGCTTGTAATCCACGAATACCACCAACAAAATCAATCCGTTTATCACGACGAGGATCAGTAATATTTAAAATCGGTGCAATTAAATTATCGGCAAGTAAGCTGACATCCAGACTTTTTACCGGATCGCTAGGAATATTCGCAATCGAAAGCTTATACCACTGATTATTTAAATACATTCCAAATTCAGCCGCTTGTTGAGGTTTATAAGCAGTTTCTACTTTTTCTACATGAAAATTTAGCGATACTTGAGTTAAAAATTCCGCTTCACTCAAACCGTTTAAATCAGTGATCACACGGTTGTAATCCAAGATTTGCATTTGATTATCAGGAAAAATAACCGTTAAAAAGTAATTATATGCCTCATCACCCGTATGTGCTAAATTTTCCGCACGACGTTTTGCCGTCACGCGAGAGGCTGCGGCTGAACGATGATGCCCATCAGCAATATATAAATTATCCATTACATCAAATAGTTGCGTAATTTTTTCAATATCCTCAGACTTATCCACAACCCACAAGCTATGTTGCACACCATCTTGCGCAGTCACATCAACATCTGGTTTAGTTTGTGTTAAGTTTGTTACCAGTGCGTCAACTTCTGGATGATGTTTATAGGTTAAAAACACAGGTCCCGTTTGCGCGTTTAACGCATCAATTTGACGTACTCGATCATCTTCCTTGTCCGGTCGCGTAAATTCATGTTTACGAATACGATTGCTGTCATAATCCGCCACACTTGCGGCAGCGACTAAACCAATTTGTTGATGATTACCCATAATTAAACGGTACAAGTAGTAGTAAGGATTATCATCTTGTTTTAGGATACCTTGCGTGATTTGATACTGTAAATTTTCAGCCCCTTTTGCGTAAACGGCTGGATCATAAGGATCAATGTTCACATCTAAATCAATTTCAGGTTTAGAAATATGCAAAAAACTCCAAGGGCGATCTTTAACTTGCTCCCGTGCTTCTTGCGTATTCAGAACATCGTAAGGTGGTGCGATAACTTCGGCGGCACGCTCCGGTAAAGGACGTAATCCAGCAAAAGGACGAATTAATGGCATAATATTTTCCTACTTTTTGGTGGGTTGTGATTATCACTTATCGCTCTAAAATGATCAACTTTCGTCGAATTTGAAAAATCAGTTATAAAAATCACTAACATTATAAAAACCTTACGATATAATGAAAACAATATGCTCATAGTAGAAATGTGTTCAATGATAATTAAAAAGCTAACACCACCACCTTACCTTATCGCTTTACTGATTGCTAGTACATTGATTTTGTGGTTATTATCTGGTCAAAGCAAAGAGGATAATGTACCTACTAATACACCTGTTTTAGAAATTAAAAAGCCGATAAAAGTACAAGTTCAAGTTTCACATGCGCAACCTTTACAACGGATTATAACTTTAACAGGGTATACTGCACCTTATCGTGTTGTCACTTTGAGCGCTCAAATTGATGCTAAAGTTGTTTCCATCAACATTGAGCGTGGCGAGCGAGTAAAGAAAAATCAATTAATTCTACAATTATCAATAGATGAACGACAATTTTTACTAAAAGAAGCTCAAGCGAAATTAAAACAGCATGAACTCAATTATAACGCGATGAAAAATCTATCAAAAAAAGGTTATCAATCTGAGGTGCAAATTGCAGAGGCGTTTGCTGCGCTAGAAAATGCTCGAACTGAGTTAAAACGTGCTGAATTAAATTTGCAATATACAAAAATGCTTGCACCATTTACGAGTGTTTTAATTGAGCGTTACGTTGAAGTCGGTGATTACGTTACGATTGGAACGCCAATTGCTAAATTAATGGATGAAGAACCATTTTTAATTATCGCCAATATCAATGAATTACAACGCCCATATTTAAAATTAGGTCAGGCTGTGACCGCGAGATTGGTGACAGGTGAGGTTGTAGAGGGCAAAATAAGCTTAATCAATCTCCAAGCGAATGATGCAACACGTACTTTTAACGTTGAGATTAAAGTACCTAAAGTCATACTATCTGCTGGTATGACCGCAGAGGTCACCATTCCAATTGAAAATATTGCGGCGCATAAAATATCAGCATCATTATTGTCTTTGGATGATGAAGGTGTTTTAGGCGTTAAAGCGGTTAATGAGCAAAATCAAGTTGTTTTTTATTCAGCGAAATTAGCCCAATCTAGCAGTGAAGGAATTTGGTTACGCGATTTACCAGAAACGCTGCATTTTATTGTAGTCGGTCAGGGTTTTGTGCGTAAAGGTGACATTGTTGAACCTGTTTTAATTCAATAAGTTATTCAATAAAAGGTTGGATTATGAGTCGTATTACAACAAAAGGTGGTGATGAAGGCATAACTTCATTAATTGGGCTACGTGTACCAAAGTCAGATATGCGAATTGAAGCATGTGGCGCAATTGACGAATTGGGAGCACATTTAGGTTATGCACGCGCATTATGCCAATCTGAGGAATTTAATCAGTTAACAAAACAAATTCAAATTGAGTTGTATACCTTAGGTAGTATCATTGCGACGATGCCAGATAAGAAAGTGAAGAAAAAATTAACGCCTGAAATGATTGATAAATTAGAGCAGACAATTCAACGTTTGGAGCAACGAGAAGATTTATTTGCAGATTGGGCTGTTTCTGGAGATGAGCTAACCGCAGCAGCATACGATGTGGCAAGAACAACATGCCGTCGCGCAGAGAGACAAGTGGTATATTTAAAACAACAAAATTTATTAACAGAACCTTTGGTATTGATTTATCTTAATCGTTTATCAGATTTATTATGGTTGGTTGCGCGTTGGATTGAGTTGGACGCGCAGATTTATTCAAAATTGGCGTGATTCAAAAAATGTTTCATTTCAGCACCATTTTTAAATAATTCAGAGGATTACTAAAAATAGGATCGCTTGAGATATAAACTAAGCATTATAATTCTATCAATTGATTTAAACTCATCTCAACAAAAGCTTTTCTAGGTACACCTATTATGAATTACCATGCTATTGTTTTTTTGATTAGTTGCTTGTTTTTAAATAATTTATCAGCGACTGAATTGCTCAGTTTAGAAGATTTAAAAGACTTAGATTTGACTACATTGCTTTCAATTACGGTACAAACTGCATCAGGTACTGGTGAAACCTTAGTAGACGCACCTGCTAGTATGGTGGTCATTACCGCAAAGCAAATTAAACAACGTGCTTACCATAATATCGTTGAGGTATTGCAAGATGTACCCGGATTTGATGTAACGATACTAAATGGTCCGATGTACGCAAATAGTTATCAACGTGGCTATCGGCTACCATTTATGAGTCGCACTTTATTTATGATTAATGGTGTTGTAGATAATATGTTATGGTCGGATGAAGCGGCTTTATCCCGTCAATATCCTCTATCCAATATTAAACGAATTGAAATTTTATACGGTCCTGCAAGTGCAGTTTACGGTCCTAATGCGTTTTTAGGTATCATTAATTTAATTACTTATGATGGCTCAGATTTAGAAGTTGGTAAAACGAGTGGCGAAATAAATCTATTAGCAGGCAATTTCCAATCACGCGGAATAGATTTCCATGTACAAAGCAAACCGTTAGATGATTGGTCTTTTTCAATTGGTGGCAAGTTATTTAGTAGCAACGAGGCGGACTTGAGTGGACAATGGGGATTCACTGATAATGAACAGTATGCTAATCCAGCTATTTGGGGGGGGATTTTAGAGCATAAGCATGAAGGACAATATTTAGATCATTATTTTGATCCCACTCGTGATTATGGTGTCATCGCAAATACCCGTTATAAAGGATTAACTTTAGGGCTTATCCACTGGAAAATAAAGGAAAGTTACGGTAGTTATTACGCCGCCGATAGAGTACAAAGCAATCTTTTTTGGAATAAAGATAATGAACAATATTACTTACAATATGAAACGCAATTGACGGATAAATTGAAATCACACAGCCACATTTCTCATCAAGTTAGTCGTCACTATGGCTACTGGGGCGAAGCAGAACCTGATACGAGTCAACAACTTGCCTCCTTTATTAGTTTAACCCAATGGAATGCAATTAGTCACAGTTGGCTGTTTAAACAAGATTTTGAATACCAACTTAGTGATACTTTTCACCTTTCCACTGGATTTAAATATCAGCGCAAAGAATTAACTAAAGCTTACGACGCACCGGGATACTGGATACCTGCTGTCAGCTCCAGCACAGAAGCGGGTAGTGGTATCGGGCACAGCACGGACGCAAGTTATACACTACCCCCTCCACCTAATCGTGATATGTTAGCATCCAATTTGGCGTACACGCGCGACGTTGGTACACATATTCAAGCTATTATTGACAAAGAGCCATTTCGATTTAATCTAGGTGTTCGTTATGATCGCAACTCAATTTACGGTGATACGATTAATCCACGTTTAGCGGTAATTTATAAATATAATGAGGATTGGACATTTAAATTATTGTATGGTCATGCGTTTCAAGAGCCAGCACCACTACAATTGTGGGGCGGGTGGAATGGTCGGCAGGCTAATGAGTATTTGAAACCGGAACGAGTACGCAACACTGAAATGGTGATTTTACACAATTGGGATAAGATTTTTCATGAGCTTTCAATTTTTCAAGCACATTATAGCGACGTAATCAAGGAGGAAGCTGAAAATGCAGGTAATCGTGACACATTAGGCTTAGAATATCGCTTACAAAGTTCTCTGGATAACTTCTTGTTTCATACCGACGAAATTGAGTTATATTTTAATTATACTTACAATAAAACAATTAGCTCTTTATATTACGATCAGCAACAAGCAGCGTGGTTAATTGGTG
This sequence comes from uncultured Thiotrichaceae bacterium, assembly GCA_964388965.1. Lineage (GTDB taxonomy): Bacteria > Pseudomonadota > Gammaproteobacteria > Beggiatoales > Beggiatoaceae > Albibeggiatoa. The sequence continues at coordinate 19,754 of CAYMCP010000062.1, forward strand.
ATGCGGAATTAGGCGATATTGCACCGCACAAGTGGAATATTGGCGCGAATATTCCTATAAATTCACATTGGAATTGGCACTTACGAGCGAATTATATTAGTGAACGTGAGCCATACTTGCGTAATGCGTTGCGTGGAAACCGTACCATTGATGATTATATTACTGTTAATACTGCGCTTACTTATCAATATGAACCATTTTCTGCTAGCTTAAAAATACTTAATATGTTGGATGTAGATTATTATCATCCCGGTGCTGAGGCGGCTAATTCAGGTGATGATTTTAGTCAACGCTCTTTGGGTTATCAAAATTCATTAATTCCACAAGTAGGTCGTTCATATTGGCTTAATCTGAACTGGAGTTTTTAATGTATTGACACAAAATCTTTTTTATCGCCCAATCAAAACTGATGAGTTTTCTGGAATGGGTTGGCATGGTTAATTTTATTTACCTCCAATGGATGAGATTTTAGAGATCATTTCTCCACGTTTCATTAAATAGATTCTATTTCGTCTAAACTCAATCCCGTAACCGACATTCCGCACCCTATCACCCAGTTCCAGAATATAAAGAAATATAAGGTTCACCCAAACATTGAATAAGTGATGTTTGATAATCGTTGATGTTGAGAACAATAGTTTTTGTCTGCTCTGAATGATTGATAGTAAGTAGTTGAATACCAGTAAAAAACTGAAATACCCAGCGAGCGGTAGGATTCTGAATAAGCTTTCTGATTAGGAAAAAAAGTCTTTTACTGTTTTAGACCTACGTTCCGCACTTAACGAAATTTTTAGATTATTTTCAGTAGAATTTCAAAAGCTTGGATTTCCTATTACGCAAGTTGCAAAAGAAACAACTAAAATAAACTTTTTTTGCATTAGGTGCGGAATGTCGGGTTAAGTTGATTGCTTGCTAAAATAAAGCAGCTTTTGCGCTGCAAGCGGTGTGTCCGTTGTTGTGAATCAGAGGCGACAACAGCTTCAATGTAATAGTCAAAGTAGTCTGATTGTCGGTCTTTTGTAGGGCGACCTTGAACTAAGGTTTTCCTCTGTGTACAAAGCACTATCAGCAACCACATATTCTATGCTTGTCGCTCTACAATTAGTTGCAATACAACTTGAGGTAGTGGTGCAAACTGAAGTGCAGGAGTGCAAAATTTATTTTGCAAGCAGTAACTTAAATTAAAATAACACTCTCTTTTGCAGGACTACCCAACTTGATTCAAGTCTGGACGATGGTCTCGACTATAGCCTCGCGTAATCTGAACTACCCCTTCACCCTCATTATTGTAATCTCCATCAACATGAAAACTTGCGCTATCTAAATGACCGAAACGACATGATAATCCTAACTTTTTCACAACCTCCGCTGCTAATTGTGGATACA
>CAYMCP010000063.1:0-21023 GCA_964388965.1 uncultured Thiotrichaceae bacterium
GCTTACGCTTTGCGATTCGTGAAGGTGGTCGTACTGTTGGTGCAGGCGTTGTTTCTAAAGTTATTGAATAAGTTTTTAGTCTCTCGTTGTTTTATGACGAATCACAGCGAGAGACCTCAATTTGGGGTGCTTCATGGCTAGTCAAAGAATTCGGATTCGTTTAAAAGCGTTTGATCATCGTTTGATTGACCAGTCTGCGCGGGAAATCGTAGAGACGGCAAGAAGAACTGGGGCGCAATTGAGAGGCCCAATTCCTCTACCAACAAAAAAAGAAAGATATACGGTATTGATTTCGCCACATGTCAACAAAGACGCGCGAGACCAATATGAACTTCGGACACATAAACGTTTACTCGATATTATCGACCCTACTGACAAAACAGTTGACTCATTAATGAAGCTCGACTTGGCGGCAGGGGTAGACGTTCAAATTAAATTGAATTAAGGGTTTAGGCAAATGGCACTGGGCATTGTTGGACGCAAATGCGGCATGACTCGCATCTTTACTGAAGAGGGCGTATCTATACCTGTCACAGTAATTGAAGCAGAGCCTAACCGCGTAACGCAAATTAAAACCGAACAAACCGATGGCTATAATGCAGTACAAGTTACTTGTGGCTCACGTCGTCCTAGTCGGGTTAACAAAGCGGCGGCTGGACACTATGCAAAAGCAGGTGTAGAAGCAGGACGTGGTTTGTGGGAATTTCGCTTAGACGCGGAAGAAAGTAATGTACTTGAAGTCGGTAACGAAATTAAAGTTGATATGTTTGCTGAAGTCAAAAAAGTAGACATTTCAGGTACGAGCAAAGGTAAAGGCTTTGCGGGTGTAATTAAACGCTATCATTTCCGTACTCAAGACGCGACGCATGGCAATTCATTATCACATCGTGCACCGGGTTCAATTGGTCAAAACCAAACGCCGGGACGTGTGTTCAAAGGCAAAAAAATGTCTGGACACATGGGTAATGTAAAACGTACTGTACAAAATCTTGAAGTCGTGCGTATAGACGCGGAACGGCATTTAATTCTAGTAAAAGGGGCGATTCCGGGCGCACCGGGTGGTGACGTGATTGTTAAACCCACTGTAAAAACCAAAACGCCAAAAAAAGCAAAAGCTTAGGGGGATAGCGTTATGGAACTGAGCTTACAAAATGGAGGCTCGATTGATGTCTCCGAAAAAGTATTTGATGCTAAATATAATGAACCATTGATTCATCAAGTTGTAGTAGCGTATTTAGCGGGTGCGAGAGCAGGTACAAAAGCACAAAAAAATCGTGCGGCTGTTGCAGGTGGTGGTAGTAAACCTTGGCGACAAAAAGGTACAGGTCGTGCGCGTGCTGGTACGGCTAGCAGCCCAATTTGGCGTAGCGGTGGTGTTACTTTCGCAGCCCAGCCACGCAATTATGACCAAAAAGTCAATAAAAAAATGTATCGTGGGGCGATTCGTTCGATTTTATCTGAATTATGCCGTACTGAACGTTTGATTGTCGTGGAAAATATTAGCGTAGATACACCAAAAACGAAACAATTGGTGCAAAAACTAGCGGAATTAGACGTAAAAGACGTATTGATTGTGGTAAAAGAATTTGACGAAAATTTATTTTTAGCAGCACGCAATCTATACAAAGTAGACGCGGTTGATGCCGCAAATGTAGACCCCGTTAGCTTAATTAAATACGAAAAAGTTGTGATGTCAATTGAGGCATTAAAACAAATTGAGGAGAGATTAGTATGAACCAAGAGCGTTTATTTAAAGTGCTAGTCTCTCCTTTGAATACAGAAAAAGTCAATGATATTATTGAAAAAAACAATCAGTTTGGGTTCAAAATTGCGCCAGATGCAACTAAAATTGAAGTCAAGCAAGCGGTTGAGGCTTTATTTTCTGTAAAAGTGCGTAGCGTGCAAATACTCAACGTAAAAGGCAAAACCAAGCGTTTTGGTCGTACCAACGGTAAACGTCCAGATTGGAAAAAAGCTTACGTCGGTTTAGAAGCAGGTTATGACATCAACTTTGCGAACTACGGTTAAGCGCGGGCGAGAAGAATTATGGCAATTGTTAAAGCAAAACCAACTTCAGCGGGTCGTCGCTTTGTTGTCAACGCGAAGACTCCTGAATTACACAAAGGCAAACCTTACGCCCCTCTAGTCGAAAAACAATCGAAAAAGGGTGGACGTAATAATAACGGTCGGATTACGGTGCGTCATCACGGTGGTGGTCACAAGCAACATTACCGTATTGTTGATTTTAAACGTAATAAAGACGGCATTCCAGCCAAAGTTGAACGTTTAGAATATGATCCTAACCGTAGTGCGCACTTAGCCTTATTGTTATATGCAGACGGTGAACGTCGTTATGTTATTGCACCTAAAGGTGTAAAAGCAGGTGATCAGATTATGTCTGGTATTCATGCACCGATTCAAGCCGGTAATTGTATGCCATTGCGTAATATCCCGCTAGGTAGTCAAGTACACTGCATCGAATTGAAACCGGGTAAAGGTGCGCAAATAGTGCGTAGTGCTGGCGGTTCGGCACAGCTTGTCGCACGTGAAGGTCAATATGCGACCCTACGCTTACGTTCTGGCGAAACCCGTAAGATATTAAGTGAATGTCGTGCAACTATCGGCGAAGTCGGCAACTCAGAACATAACTTGATTTCATTAGGTAAAGCAGGTGCAAAACGTTGGCGTGGTGTACGTCCAACAGTTCGGGGTGTTGCAATGAACCCTGTTGATCATCCACATGGTGGTGGTGAAGGTCGTACCTCTGGTGGTCGTCATCCGGTCACACCTTGGGGCTTCCCAACAAAAGGTGCGAAAACCCGCAGCAATAAACGTACAGATAAAATGATTGTACGTCGTCGCGGTAAATAGGGCTGGTTGCTTAAAACGCAATCAGAAGACACTAAGTACATATAGTTGAGGCGCGATGCTTGAGTTTTTTTAGGGAGTGCAGAATTTATTTTGCAAAGCAAGTTTTGCATTCCTGCGGTAAAAAACGAAATCGCAAATCAAAAATTGAAAATCGGAAATAAAAATGCCTCGTTCAATTAAAAAAGGTCCTTTTATTGACTTGCATTTGTTGAAAAAGGTGGACGAAGCCTTAGAAAGCAAAAGCAAAAAGCCAATCAAAACCTGGTCTCGCCGCTCAATGGTATTTCCTGATATGGTTGGGTTAACTATTGCGGTGCATAACGGAAAGCAACATGTTCCAGTCTATATTACTGAAAACATGGTTGGTCATAAACTTGGTGAATTTGCCGTAACACGGACTTATCGTGGTCATGCTGCGGACAAGAAAGCGAAACGTTAGGATAGAGAACAATGGAAGCAACGTGTAAAGCCAAATATTTACGCATATCACCGCAAAAATGTCGGTTAGTTGCCGACCAAGTTCGTGGTTTACCCGTTGACCGTGCCTTAGCCCTATTGACATTCAGTAACAAGAAAGCTGCTGCAATTGTCAAAAAAGCCTTAGATTCAGCGATTGCAAATGCAGAGCACAACGAAGGTGCAGACATTGATGAATTATATGTCTCTAAGATTTGCGTCAATGAAGGTCCAACCATGAAACGGATGCGGGCGCGTGCAAAAGGGCGTGGTACGCGAATTTTAAAACGCACGAGTCACTTAGAAATTACAGTGACAGAACGGGAAGAGTGGTAATCATGGGTCAAAAAGTACATCCAACAGGTTTGCGTTTAGGCATTGTTAAAGATTGGTCTTCCAAATGGTATGCCAGCAGCAAAGACTATGCGAATTACTTAAACACGGACTTAGCCGTACGTGATTACATTAAAAAGAAATTAGCACAAGCCTCTGTTAGCGAGGTGCGCATCGAAAGACCAGCTCGTAATGCACGAATTATAATTCATACAGCTCGTCCGGGTATTGTGATTGGCAAAAAGGGTGAAGACATTGATAAATTACGCAAAACCATTTCTGAAATGATGGGCGTACCGGTACATATCAGTGTAGAAGAAATCCGCAAACCTGAAGTTGATGCCTATTTAGTTGCCGCCAGTGTGGCACAACAATTAGAGCGTCGTATTATGTTCCGCCGTGCTATGAAGCGTGCAGTAGGTAATGCGATGCGTTTAGGTGCACAGGGAATTCGTATCAATGTCAGCGGTCGTTTAAACGGTGCTGAAATTGCGCGTATGGAATGGTATCGAGAAGGGCGTGTACCTTTACATACCTTACGTGCAGATATTGATTACGGTTTTGCAGAAGCCAGCACTACTTACGGTATTATTGGCGTTAAAGTATGGATTTTTAAAGGTGAGATTATTGGTAAGCCAGATATCTTCACCCCGAAAACACCTGAAGCCAACGCGGAAAATAATTCAAATTCGGGACGTGGAGCGAAGGGATAAAAGTTTATGTTACAACCAAAGCGTACCAAATTTAGAAAACAAATGAAAGGGCGCAATCGCGGATTAGCCACTCGTGGTAGTAAAGTGAGTTTTGGCGAATTCGGATTGAAAGCGACGGGTCGCGGTCGTATTACAGCCCGTCAAATTGAAGCAGCACGTCGTACCATAAGCCGTCACGTTAAGCGTGGAGGTAAAATCTGGATTCGGATTTTTCCCGATAAACCCGTCACTAAAAAGCCATTAGAGGTGCGGATGGGTAAAGGTAAAGGTAGCGTGGAATATTGGGTTGCACAAATTCAACCTGGTCGAATGTTATATGAAATCGAAGGGGTATCTGAAGAAGTAGCGCGTGAAGCATTTACCTTAGCTGCGTCTAAACTTTCAGTCCCTACCACATTTGTTACACGGACGGTCATGTAAGATGAAAGCGGATGAATTACGCAAAATGTCGGTAGAAGAATTGCGCAAAGAGTTAATGGAGCTTCTACGCGAGCAGTTTAATTTACGGATGCAAAAAGCCAGTTCACAATTGAGCCAATTTCATCAAGTTAAAAAGGTGCGTCGTGATATTGCGCGGGTAAAAACGATTATGACAGAAAAGCGTAAATTAGAAGGTAGTGCAGCATGAGTGAAGAGCAAGTTGTAGTCTCTCCAATTCAAGAAGAGCAAACTACAGAAACGACTGAAACAAAAGTACTGCGTACTCTAATCGGTAAAGTGGTTAGCGATAAAATGGACAAAACTATTACCGTATTACTTGAGCGTAAAGTGAAACATCCAAAATATAAAAAGTTCATTAAACGTTCGACAAAATTACATGTTCACGATGAGGAAAATACTTGTCGTGAAGGTGACACGGTTTTAATTAGAGAAAGTCGTCCGATTTCAAAAACCAAAGCTTGGGTTTTGCATAAAGTGCTTGAGCGTGCTGTGATTGTATAAAATCGTGGTGAGTCGTTTAATTCATACGGGAGTGCAAAACTTTTTTTGTAGAGTAAATTTTGTACTTCAGGTGAATTAACGACCCAAACAATTAAAAATAAAAGAAAAGTATTTAAATTACAAAAATTATATGTTATGATCCCCCTCTTTATTTGCGGTGGGGTAATTACCGATTTGGAGTAATACACCATGATTCAAATGCAAACCGTATTAGACGTTGCTGACAATAGCGGGGCACGTCGCTTGATGTGTATTAAGGTATTGGGAGGCTCACACCGTCGTTACGCCCAAATTGGCGACATTATCAAAGTAAGCGTAAAAGAAGCAATTCCTCGCGGACGAGTGAAAAAAGGTCAAGTATACAATGCAGTGGTTGTCAGAACCCGCAAAGGTGTTAGAAGACCCGATGGCTCATTAATTCGTTTCGATGGCAATGCTGCGGTGTTATTAAACAACCAAAATCAACCTATTGGTACACGTATTTTTGGTCCTGTTACACGCGAGTTGAGAACAGAGAATTTCATGAAAATTATTTCACTCGCTCCCGAAGTGCTATAAGGGAAAAAGCGATGCGTAAAATTCGTTCTGGTGACGAGATAGAAGTCATTACAGGAAAAGACAAAGGTAGACGCGGTGTTGTAATACGTGTCATTGACGATGAAAGAGTTGTTGTCGAAAATATTAATTTGGCAAAACGTCACCAACGTGGCAATCCCATGTTAAATAGACCCAGCAACATCGTTGAAAAAGAAATGCCTTTGCATATTTCAAACGTAGCGTTAATCAATCCAGAAACTAATAGGCCTGAGCGTATTGGGTTCAAGTTTTTAGAAGACGGTAGAAAAGTACGCTACTTTAAGTCCAACGGCGAAGTACTGGACGTAGCATAGGTATTAATAATGGCAAGATTAAAAGACTATTACCGTGAAAAAGTCATCCCGCAGTTAATGGAAAAATTCCAATACGGCAGTGTGATGCAAGTGCCTAAAATTGAAAAAATTACCCTAAATATGGGTTTAGGCGAGGCTGTGGGCGATAAAAAAATTATTGAGCGTGCTTTAGGCGATATGGAAGCTATTGCGGGGCAAAAACCAATCGTTACTAAAGCACGTAAATCTATTGCAGGGTTCAAAATTCGTGAAGAATGGCCAATCGGCTGCAAAGTGACATTACGTCGTGAACGTATGTACGAATTTTTGGATCGCCTGATTAGTATAGCCATTCCACGTATTCGTGACTTTCGAGGTTTTAGCGGTAAAGCGTTTGACGGTCGTGGTAATTACAGCTTAGGGGTGAAAGAACAAATCATTTTCCCCGAAATTGACTACGACAAAATTGATGCGATTCGTGGTATGGATATTACAATTACCACCTCAGCACACACAGATGAAGAAGGTAGAGCGTTACTTACAGCGTTCAGCTTTCCCTTAAAGTAAGGTTGAAGTATGGCTAAACTATCCATGAAACAGCGTGAATTGAAAAAAATTCGTACTGTTGAGAAGTATGCGGCAAAACGCGCTGAATTAAAAAAAATTATCGGTAATCCGAATTACAGCGAAGAAGAACAAGAAAAAGCACAGCTCGAATTCCAAAAGCTACCACGCAATGCTAGTCCTTGCCGTATTACTAATCGCTGTCGGATTACAGGTCGTCCGCACGGCTTTTATCGTAAATTTGGTTTAGCGCGTAACAAATTGCGTGAAGCAACTATGATGGGTTATGTGCCAGGTTTAAGTAAAGCAAGTTGGTAATTCCGATTTAATGTAAATTGCAGGAGTGCAAAATTTATTTTGCATATATTATGGAAATATGATTATTGTAAAAATAAGGTATGCCTTATCTACGAAAAACATAAATCCTCAATGTAGTTCTTTATAAAACGTATTCATTTGTATAGAACGCGCAAAACAAGTTTTGCACTCCTGCATGTATGTTTTGATTTTTCTGGAGAAACACTATAAATGAGTATGAATGACCCTATCGCGGATATGTTGACGCGCATCCGCAATGGTCAGTCTGCAAAAAAGAAGCAAGTGCAAATGCCCGCGTCTCGTATGAAGAATGCAATTGCTACCGTTTTGCAGCAAGAAGGTTACATCACAGGTTTTAACGTAAGCCAAGATGCAAAACCAGTATTGACCATTGACCTCAAATATTATATGGGTAGACCTGTTATCGAACTCATCAAACGGGTGAGTCGTCCGGGTTTGCGTATTTACAAGCCTAAGACTGAACTACCTCAAGTCATGGGTGGTTTGGGTATTGCCATCATCTCTACCTCAAAGGGTCTGATGACTGACCGTGCTGCGCGTGCTGCGGGATATGGCGGCGAAGTAATCTGCTATGTATCGTAAAGGAGTATGACATGTCACGAGTAGCAAAAAGTCCAATATCAATCCCAAAAGGCATTGAAGTAACGCTCCAAGCACAAAACGTTGCAATTAAGTCCAGTAAAGGACAACTAGAACACCAAGTTCACCGTGATGTCGAAGTTTTCTTGAGCGATGACAACGTATTAACTTTTGCGCCGCGTAGCAATAGTCGTCAAGCTATGGCATTAGCAGGTACCACCCGCGCCTTAATTAATAATATGGTCGAAGGCTTAAATAAAGGCTTTGAACGCAAATTAAACTTAGTTGGTGTGGGTTATCGTGCTCAACTGCAAGACGGCAATACGCTTAATTTAACGCTTGGTTTTTCGCACCCTGTTGAATTCACGATTCCAGAAGGTATCACCATAGAATGCCCAAGCCAAACAGAAGTGGTTGTCAAAGGCGTAGACAAACAGCTTGTTGGTCAAGTTGCAGCAAACATCCGTCGTTATCGTCCACCTGAACCGTATAAAGGCAAAGGGGTTCGTTATAGCGATGAAGTCATCAGCTTGAAAGAAACCAAGAAAAAATAGGTAAGTGGCAATGGATAAAAAAGCATCTCGCTTGCGCAGAGCACGTCGTACTCGCGCTAAAATCAGTGAGTTGGGTATGTACCGTCTTTGCGTTTACAAGACCACGCAACACACCTACGCCCAACTTATCGCACCAGACGGTAGTAAAGTATTAGCCAGTGCCTCCACAGTCGAAAAAGACTTTAGGGCAACAGGTCAGCACGGTGGTAATGTTCAAGCTGCAATCACAGTCGGTAAAAACATTGCAGAACGTGCCAAAGCTGCTGGCATTACTAGCGTTGCATTTGACCGCTCTGGCTTTAAATATCATGGTCGTGTCAAAGCCTTAGCCGACGCGGCACGAGAAAACGGGTTAGCGTTCTAGGTCCAAATTATGGCGAATAACAATATAGATGCCCAACAACAGGGTGGTGGCAACAGCAAGGGCGACGATTTAATTGAAAAACTCGTTGCAGTAAACCGTGTTGCTAAAGTGGTCAAAGGTGGTCGTATTTTTAGTTTTACAGCCCTAACGGTTGTAGGCGACGGCAAAGGTAAAATTGGCTTTGGTTACGGTAAAGCGCGTGAAGTTCCATTAGCGATCCAAAAAGCAATGGAGGGGGCACGTAAAAATATGAAAAAAGTACATTTAAATGGTGCAACTGTTCAGTACCCTATCACTGGCGAACACGGTGCAGCAAAAGTATACATGCAGCCTGCCTCAGAAGGTACAGGTATTATTGCAGGTGGTGCGATGCGCGCTGTATTTGAAGTTGTTGGTGTACGTGACATCTTAGCCAAATCAATTGGCAGCACTAACGCAATGAACGTAGTACGTGCAACATTCAAGGGTTTGACCGAAATGTCTAATCCTGAATATGTTGCAGCCAAACGCGGTAAGACAGTCGAAGAGATTACATCCGCATGAAAAAGTTAAAAATTACACAAGTTAAAAGCACTTACGGCAGATTGCCTAAGCACAAAGCCTGCGTTGCGGGATTAGGCTTGCGTCGCATGAGTCACAGCGTTGAAGTCATTGATACGCCAGAAAATCGTGGCATGGTTAATAAAGTCAGCTATCTGCTCAAAGTCGAGGAGATAGAAAATGCGTCTTAATGAACTAAAGCCCGCGCAAGGTGCGAAAACAGCAGCTAAACGTGTCGGTCGTGGTATTGGCTCAGGTTTAGGTAAAACTTGTGGTCGTGGTCACAAAGGTCAGAAATCTCGAGCCGGCGGTTTTCATAAAGTTGGCTTTGAAGGCGGTCAAATGCCTTTACAACGTCGTTTACCTAAAGTTGGTTTCGTATCGCGTAAAGCCTCCGTTACCGCCGAAGTACGCTTACATGAATTAGCGCAAGTAGAAGCCGACGTGATTGATTTAGAAGCCTTAAAAGCTGCCAATATTATTACACGCAACATGAAACGTGCAAAAATCATTGCATCGGGTGAAATCAATAAAGCAGTCAAAATTAAAGGCTTGGGTGTAACAAAAGGCGCGAAAGCAGCGATTGAAGCAGCAGGCGGTCATATTGAAGCGTAATGATTCGGGCGTGCAAAACTTGTTTTGCTCAAATCGCTAATAGTATAAGTTTAACGCTATTTAGCGAAATACGTTACAATAGGAAATAAATTTAAATTGTCAGGACTAGTACGCCTCAGTGAAAAGAAATTCTAAATTATCTATTTCATCAGGTTTGCCAGTCCTCAAATCTTCCTAATAAAACGTACTGAATCATCACCATAACACTGGGGGTTTATGTGGCTACAGGCACAGGCGCGGGCAATTTAGCAGCACTTGGTCGCTTAACCGAATTAAGACAGCGATTATTATTTGTATTAGGTGCTATCGTTGTATTCCGTATTGGTACATTCATTCCAGTACCGGGCATTGATCCCGTTGCATTGGAACAAATGTTTGATGCACAGCGCGGTACCATTTTAGAAATGTTCAACATGTTCTCAGGCGGCGCGTTAGAACGGTTCTCAGTATTTGCTATTGGGATTATGCCTTATATTTCGGCATCGATCATTATGCAACTACTTACCGTCGTATCGCCAACATTAGAACAGTTGAAAAAAGAAGGACAAGCAGGACAACGCAAAATTTCCCAATATACACGCTACGCCACTTTAGGTTTAGCATTATTACAATCTATTGGGGTCGCAATTGCGCTGGAAAGTCAAAATGTAGTGGTAGTGCCGGGCTGGGGATTCAAAATTACGGCGGTGGTGACACTCGTATCAGGTACGATGTTCCTGATGTGGTTGGGAGAACAAGTAACTGAACGTGGTATCGGTAACGGTATATCCATTATCATCTTTTCTGGCATCGTGGCAGGCTTACCGGCAGCAGTTGGTAGCACGTTAGAATTAACCAGAACCGGACAATTACACGTTTTAACTTTAGTTATTTTATTAGCGTTAGTGTTGTTAGTAACCGCTTTCGTTGTATTCGTGGAACGTGGTCAACGTCGCATTACGGTCAACTATGCCAAGCGGCAAGTAGGTAATAAATTATATGCAGGTCAGACCAGTCACTTACCATTAAAGTTGAATATGGCAGGGGTGATTCCTCCCATCTTCGCATCGGCAATTATCATGTTTCCAGCGACTGTGGGCGGATGGTTTGGTACAGGACAAGGTATGGATTGGCTAAAGCAGCTATCCCTAACCTTATCACCAGGACAACCACTATATGTACTACTCTATGCTGTTGCGATTGTATTCTTCTGCTTCTTCTACACAGCGCTAGTCTTTAATCCGCGTGAAACAGCAGAAAATTTGAAAAAATCTGGTGCATTCGTTCCGGGTGTCCGTCCGGGTAAACAAACTGCTGAATATATCGACCGCGTCATGACACGTCTAACGCTTGCAGGGGCAATTTACATTGCTGCTGTGTGTTTATTACCAGAATTTTTACGTTTAAATTGGAGTGTACCATTTTACTTTGGTGGCACTTCGTTATTGATTATTGTCGTCGTGACTATGGATTTTATGGCACAAGTCCAAGCGCATTTGCTCTCACATCAATACGAAGGTTTGATGAAAAAAGCAAATTTGAAAAGTGGTCGTGGACGCAATCCAATGTCACGTTAATGGAGAGTCATCATGAAGGTGAGAGCTTCGGTTAAAAAGATTTGCCGTAATTGCAAAATTATTCGCCGTAATGGTTCAGTTCGGATTATTTGCAAAGATAAACGTCATAAGCAACGTCAAGGCTAAGGGGTTGAATTTCTCAATGGACACAGTTAAACTTTTCGGTTTTTCTTATGGAGCAGGAGTATAACAATGGCACGTATTGCAGGTGTAAATATTCCCATCCAAAAACATACGGTCATTGCATTGCGCTCTATTTACGGTATCGGACCGACTAGAGCACAACAAATTTGTGCAGCGGCCGGTATTAGCCCTGACGTTAAAGTTAAAGACCTAACGGAAGAACAACTTGATTTATTACGCAGCGAAGTTACAAAATTCAACGTAGAAGGTGATCTTCGTCGTGAAATTGCGATGAATATCAAACGTTTGATGGACTTAGGTTGTTATCGCGGAATGCGTCATCGTCGTCATTTACCCGTTCGTGGCCAACGGACTCGTACTAATGCGCGGACTCGTAAAGGTCCACGTAAAGCGATTAAGAAATAAGGGGTAATTTATGGCAAAACCAGCAGCAGCACGTAATACAAGAAAAAAAGTTAAAAAGAGTGTCTCAGACGGCATTGTGCATGTCCACGCCTCATTTAACAATACCATCATTACCATAACAGATCGTCAGGGTAATGGTCTTGCGTGGGCTACCGCAGGTGGTAGTGGCTTTCGTGGTTCACGGAAAAGTACCCCATTCGCTGCGCAAGTTGCAGCAGAGCGTGTGGGTAATGCAGTCAAAGAATTTGGCATGAAAAATCTTGAAGTACGCATCAAAGGACCTGGACCAGGTCGTGAATCCACGGTACGCGCACTAAATAACATTGGTTTTAAAATTACCAGTATTACGGATGTCACGCCGATTCCTCACAACGGATGTCGTCCTCCAAAACGGCGTAGAGTCTAAAATACGAAGAGAATTGGAATATGGCAAGATATTTAGGACCTAAATGTAAACTGAGTCGTCGTGAAGGCGTGGATTTATTTCTAAAAAGCCGCTCGCGTGCTTTAGACTCAAAATGCAAATTGGATAAAGTTCCCGGACAGCATGGTGATAAGCGGCAACGTTTATCTGACTATGCCGCGCAATTGCGTGAAAAACAAAAAATCCGTCGTTTGTATGGCGTACTGGAAAAACAATTTCATAGTTACTATGTAGAAGCCAATCGTGTAAAAGGTTCTACAGGTGAAAACTTATTAAAATTGTTAGAATGTCGTTTAGACAACGTGGTTTATCGTATGGGTTTTGGCGCAACTCGTTCTGAGGCGCGTCAACTCGTTAGTCACAAAGCAATTTTGGTTAACGGTAAAAAGATTAATATTCCTTCTTACGTGGTTAAAGAAGGCGACATTATTTCGATCCGTGAAAAAAGCCGCGAACAATTGCGGATTCAAAATGCTTTAAACATAGCAGAAGATTTTGGTTTTCCGACTTGGATCGAAGTAGATGCCAAGAAAATGGAAGGCACGTTTAAATCTGTACCCGAGCGTATGGATTTGCCTAGCGATATTAATGAACAGCTCGTTGTTGAATTATATTCTAAATAATTGAGAGGTTTTTATATGCAATCCAATGCGATGGATTTATTAAAGCCGCGTATCGTTGATGTAAAACAAATCAGTGATATGGTGGCGCGTGTTACCCTTGAGCCATTGGATCGCGGTTTTGGTTATACGTTGGGCAATGCGCTAAGACGTGTATTATTGTCTTCCTTACCGGGTTGCGCTATTGTTGAAGCAAGTATTGACGGGGTATTGCACGAATATACAGCAATAGAAGGTGTGCAAGAAGATGTAGTAGAAATTTTATTAAATCTCAAAGGCATCGCAATTAAAATGCACGGTCGTCATGAGGTGATACTACATCTAAATAAAAAAGGACCTGGTCAAGTCTTAGCATCAGATATTACGCTAGACCATGATATTGAAATCGCCAACCCAGATCACGTAATTGCAACACTAACCAAATCTGGTGAGTTAAACATGCAATTAAAAATACAAATGGGTCGTGGTTATCGCCCGGCAATTCAACGAGGTCAGGACGGTGATATTGATACCCCAATCGGTACATTAAAATTAGACGCATCATTTAGCCCAATTTCTCGTATAGCTTACTCAGTCGAACGAGCACGAGTTGAGCAAAGAACTGATTTAGACCGCTTAATCATTGAATTAGAAACCAATGGTACAGTAGACCCTGAATCAGCAGTGCGTCAAGCCGCAACCATTTTACAAGGTCAACTTTCTGTTTTAGTGGATTTGGAAGGGACAACCGAACCTGAAGAAGAAGAGGAAGAAGTTGATATTGATCCAGTATTACTGCGTCCTGTTGATGAATTAGAGTTGACAGTACGTTCAGCAAATTGTTTGAAGGCAGAAAGCATTTACTATATTGGAGACTTGATTCAACG
This sequence comes from uncultured Thiotrichaceae bacterium, assembly GCA_964388965.1. Classification (GTDB taxonomy): domain Bacteria; phylum Pseudomonadota; class Gammaproteobacteria; order Beggiatoales; family Beggiatoaceae; genus Albibeggiatoa. The sequence goes on from CAYMCP010000063.1 coordinate 13,755, forward strand.
CAGCGAGCAAGAGTTATTAAAAACGCCTAATTTAGGTAAAAAATCGCTGACGGAAATCAAGGATGTATTGGCTTCACGCGGGTTGTCACTTGGCATGAAGCTGGAGAATTGGCCACCACCAGGGTTATACGACAACGACCCAAGTAAATCTAAATAGGATATAAGTAGCCATGCGTCATCGTTATGCAGGTAGAAAATTAAATCGTAATAGCAGTCATCGTCAAGCAATGTTTAGAAATATGACTGCATCTTTAGTGCGTCACGAATTAATCAAAACAACCTTAGCGAAAGCAAAAGAATTACGTCGTTATGCTGAACCTCTAATTAACTTATCAAAGGAAGATTCAGTTGCGAAAAGACGTTTAGCGTTTAATCGTATTCGTGATCGTGAAGTCGTAACCAAGCTATTTGAAGAGTTAGGTCCACGTTATCAAGAACGTCCTGGCGGTTATATCCGTGTTTTAAAATGTGGTTTTAGAACAGGTGACAATGCACCGATGGCAATTGTTGAATTAGTTGACCGTCCTGAAGTGGATGAGTTCGACGATGATGACGATTTTGATGACGACGACTAAAACGCGAATAAAGCTGATATTTATTCAATGCTAGAAAAAGAGCCGAGCTTAGTCTCGGTTTTTTTGTGTCTGGATTTTATGAAAAAATATAATCGCTTGTTGCCTTCATGCTTTTAGTCCTTTTCAGATGGTTGAGTTTCTGGTTTTGTTGGTATTAAGCAACTTCCAGCTTTTAGTCCTCTGAGAACTCCGAAAAACTTTTTTTGCCTATAATAAAATCAATCACTTATGCAAATACGCTCCACCTAAAATCAATGACTTACAAACTTTTTCAGAGTTTTCAGTAGTCCTCTAAACTTTACATTTGTAACTGTAGGTGTTACGCAGTTAAAGCATTCCTTGTCCCAGTCCCAATGGTCTCCGTTGGAAAGTTGTCAGGATGCTCTGCGTCCTGATTTATTGTGAGTTGCAAATATAGAGTAAATTTTTCGTGTGAACTGCGTAACTCCTAAACTGATTGAAAAATATGTAAAAAACTTCCGCAATGAAAATGACTGAAATAAATACGGTGCGAATTAATCAACTTAAAATCAAAATTATTCACCAAAATAATAAATCTTTATTCCAATTTGGTCTATTATTAACACAAGTCTGAAATAATTAGTTCAAGGAGTTTTAAAAATGAGATTATTACAAATCTTTTTTCTAAGTTTGCTACTGCTCTACGGCTGGCAAACTCAAGCGTGGCAACTCGCTGTGAAAGATGTGAATAAGCAACCGCATGTCTTTTTCAGCCATCAGGGTCAGGCTAGTAACCTCGACGTGTATTTAGTATGGCTAAATCTCGACGCGAAACAGGACGGCATTGCAAGTTGGACTGCACAGCAAGGTTGGGTTAAAAATAATATTCTACCAATCAGCAATCAAGCATTAAACATTAGTGATGTGATAGAGCTTGAAATAGCTAAACTGCAATATGAGTGTCCAGAAGAACAACGTTGTATATTAGCATTAGTCGGCGTTGAGCATGGAGAGGATTGGAGTGATGCGAATTTATGGCAGCAAATCCATGTGTTACCGCTTAATATTGCTGCAACGCAAGAGCGTTTTCCGGGACAAACTGCATTTACTGCGATTCAAAGTACTAATCGTGATGTTTATTTGGATGGAATCGTTTTTACCGCGCCCACGAGTGCTAATGCAGAATCTATTGATGCAGACAAATCAGATGATAGTGCTAGCGATGTAACAACGGAAAAACCTGATATTTTCAAATTGATTGGCAAGCAAATTTTATATGCCAACAGCCAAGCAAAACGCTTTCAAATTATTGATGTCGTTGGACAGCCTGAAACGCCAAAAATTACCGCTTCGATTAAACTTGAAGGTAATCCGACTGAATTATATGTAATTGATGATTATAAAATTTTGATGCAGAACGACAACGAAGGTCATGCCTTTTTTAGCGTATTTGCGCAAAATGCGAATGCGCAATTACAACAAGTTGATGAGTACAAAGTACAAGGTAGTTTGCGTGAATCCCGTCGCCGTAATAATACAATTTACACAATTACTCAAGACTATAATTCTACCGCTGGTCAGTCTGAAACCACAGTGACGATGTTGGAATTACAAAATAATGGTAAATTACTGAAAGTAGACAGTAAAATCATTAAAGGTTATCCAAGTGCAATCAGTATTTTTACAGATTATTTAGTCGTCGTGAATAGCGGTGAAATTTGGTCACAAAATGATGTACAAGTTTACAGTTTGCTATCGGGTTTAACTGAATTGCCAAACATTACTGTACCCGGACGGATTCCTTCTGAATTCCACATTCACATCAAAGATGAAAAATTGCATGTAGTGTACGAAGATCGCAGTAAAGAAACTGAGCAGCAAGGTAGTACATTAGCCATTTATGATTTGAATACGATGAAATTACTTGGTCAAGTAGGCAATATTGCGCCGACTGAACAACTGTACGCAACACGATTTGCAGATGATAAAGCCTATGTGGTGACATACGAACGTACCGATCCATTATGGGTAATCGACATCAGCGACGCGACGAATCCACAAATTCTCGGTGAGTTGAAAATACCTGGCTGGTCGGAAAAAATGTTTTTCAATAATGATATTTTATTTGCCGTCGGCATTTTTGACCAGCCCGAATCAAGTGAAGGCGATATACGTGTACGTCGCGCCTCTGTCAGCTTATTTGATGTCAGTAATCCTAATAATCCTACTTTTTTAGATCGATATATTCCTTTAGCAGGCGAGGTACGTTGGAGTTATACTCAAGCTACCAGCGATGAACGTGCATTACAATTGGATTGGCTAAATCAGTTTGCAGCCTTACCGATTGAATCTTGGGAAACTGAGACGGGTAGTTATTTGCAAATGTTATCTTTCGTGGGAAATCGATTTAAAAATGAGGGTTTAATTCCAAGTCCAGTGCAACTTAATCGTAGTTTAACTGTTGGTGAAAATATAGTAGCAGCGTTAGGCGACCAAGCTTTGCTAACAATTGACGTGATTGGACAGAAAGTATTAGCGGAATTAGAGTTAGGTGCTAATATTTCATGGTTAGATTATCAAAAAGGTTACATTTGGGCTGCATCTCAAGGTCAAAAAGGCTATTCTCGTTTATACCAATATGCACCAAATAATGTTGAAGTCGCTGAAAAAACATGGTCATTACCACGTGGTTATAGCGATATAGCGATGGATGATGAGTATGTAATATTTTTTAATTATAATCCGTTAGCAATGCAGGTGTTGGACTTAGCGAGTGGAAAATTAGCGATTGCCAATGTGATTGAAGACGGCGATAACGCAACAACCTACACATGGTATAACCGAACCCAGCCTTTTGTACGAAATGGTTGGTTTTATTTAGCGGAGCAACGTGGTTTTGAGCCTGTATTAGAACATACCGCACATTTACCAGTTGATAGTGTGGCAAAACCTTATTACTACAGACAGCCCGAATGGATTTTACGCGCTTGGCATTTAGCATCTGGTCAGGAAGGTTTAAGCCGCTCCTTACCCGGCGAGCCGGTGGGTTTTTCAGATAGTAACTTACTAATAACTAAAGAATTTGATAAAAGTGGGCAATTGCGTCTAAACTTATTACATTTGACTGCGAATGCGGCAACTTTAGTTACTAGTCAAACGGTTAAAGGTTGTGAAAATTACTACGCGAACGTTGTACAGAGTGACGATGCGTTATACATCACTTGCCAGGAGCAGCGTTATTACATTCAACCAGCGGTAGTAGATTCTAATGGTCGCACTATCGCTTTGGAAGAGGCAGAAGATTTCGCACCTGAACCTGGAGCACCTGCTACAAAATTGATTAAACTGGTACCGCAGACACTAGCGCAAGTAGGTGAATGGCGTTTTGAAAATTATATGCAATTGAAAGCGGCATCAAATGATATGGTGTTAATGGGAGAAGGTGGTTATTATCCATATTATTACGCTGATATTATGCCACGCGGTGGTTACAGTGATGTTTGTAGCGTATATCAATTAGGTGCGGGTGGTGTCGTGACAGAGGTGAAAAAAATAGAAACGTGTCCCTATTATCAAGGCAAAGTCATGACTGATAATCAACTATGGATGGCACACGGATTTGAAGGCATTATGACTGAAAGTTGGTAGTAGAGCAGTCATGTCAAATATTCCTCGTCCCAATGGTCTCCGCTGGTACGAGGAAATTACTGGAGAAATTGAGACTTGTTTGAGTAATTAGTATTTTTGTTATCCTCCCCCACCTCAATACTTAGAACAGTTCTAAAAATAAATATCCTCATGCTTATGCCTTTAAAAAAACCAGCAACTTATTGATTTTATTAGATATTATAAAAATTATCCGCACAATTATTATTCCAAGATACACATATTTAAAACCTAAACAGCACTAACAGTCCTAGCTATTGTGAAATCAACTATTCCGTCGAACTATCCACTCACTCCTAAATCTATTAGAATAAGCTCTATTTTAATGTGAATTGAATATACTATGATTACCAACGTTGCTGATATTAGAAGAGCCTTTTTAGATTATTTTCATTCAAAACAACATACTATTATCAAAAGTAGTCCACTTGTTCCGAGCAATGACCCAACCTTGTTATTTACTAATGCAGGTATGGTGCAATTTAAAGAAACCTTTTTAGGCTTAGAATCGCGTGACTATGTACGCGCAACCTCTTGTCAACGTTGTGTACGCGCTGGCGGTAAACATAATGACTTGGAAAATGTAGGTTATACAGCACGACATCACACATTTTTTGAAATGTTAGGGAATTTTAGCTTTGGAGATTATTTTAAAAAAGAAGCGATTGAATTTGCTTGGGAATTTATCACTGAAGTTTTAAAAATTCCTAAAGAAAAATTATGGGTAACTGTTTACGAACAAGACCAAGAAGCAGAAAAATTATGGCTTGAACATATTGGCATTGACGCTAATCGTTTTTCTCGTTGTGGTAAAAAAGATAATTTTTGGATGATGGGCGATACAGGACCTTGTGGTCCTTGCAGCGAAATTTTTTACGATCATGGAGAACACGTTGCAGGTGGTCCGCCGGGTAGTCCAGACGAAGATGGTGATCGCTATATCGAAATCTGGAATTTAGTCTTCATGCAGTATAACCAAGATGTAGACGGCAATTTAACGCTACTACCTAAGCCGTCTGTCGATACAGGTATGGGTTTAGAACGCTTATCAGCAATATTGCAAGGTGTTCACAGCAATTATGAAATTGATTTATTTCAAGCCTTGTTAAAAGCCGTCGGCGACCTCGCTAATCATCATGATTATAAAAATAATTCGTTACGAGTCATTGCCGATCACATTCGCGCTTGTGCATTTTTAATTATTGACGGCGTTGTACCGTCGAATGAGGGACGAGGCTATGTATTACGGCGCATTATTCGTCGTGCCATTCGACATGGACATAAATTAGGTATTGGTGATACATTTTTTTATAAATTAGTCAATGCGTTAGATGAACAAATGGGAGATGCTTATCCTGAATTACGTCAATCTAAAGACATGGCAGCACGGGTTTTAAAACAAGAGGAAGAACGTTTTGCAGAAACCTTAGAACAAGGTATGAAATTATTAGAACAAGCAATTGGTAAATTAAACAACACTGAAATTGACGGCACAACGATTTTCAAATTGTATGATACTTATGGTTTTCCGGTCGATTTAACCAATGACATTGCACGCGAACGGCATTTAACTCTGGATATGGCGGGTTTTGAAATTGAAATGGAAGCACAGCGTCAACGTGCTAGAGCAGCAAGTAAATTTGAAGGCGATTGGGAACAAGATGAAGATTTAGCTTATGAAACGGAATTTACAGGTTACGAATGTGTCGCAGATAATGCAAAAATACTCGCTTTATACGCCGATGGTCAAGCAGTGGAGCAATTAGAAACAGGTCAGCAAGCTCGTATTATTTTAAATAAAACGCCATTTTATGCCGAGTCTGGCGGTCAAGTCGGTGATACTGGACAATTACAATTTGACAACGCCATTTTTGAAGTGACCGATACGCAAAAAATTGGTGCGGCGTTTGTGCATTTAGGACAATTGACACAAGGCAATATTCAAGTCGGTGCAAATTTGACCGCTAAAATTGATACGCAACAACGTCAAGCAATTGCCCGTCATCACTCAGCAACGCATTTATTACATGCTGCATTGCGTCAAGTATTAGGTGGACATGTGAAACAAAAAGGCTCATTGGTAGATGCAGAACGGTTACGTTTTGACTTTGTGCATTTTGAGCCAATGACTACCGCACAACTTATTGAAGTAGAACGGATTGTTAATCAACAAATTTTATTTAACGGACAAGTCAACACGCAATTGATGGATTTAGAACAGGCTATGCAAAGTGGTGCAATGGCATTATTCGGTGAAAAATATGATAAGAAAGTCCGCGTATTATCAATGGGTGAAGATAATTTTTCCGTTGAGTTATGTGGTGGTACGCATGTACGCAATACCGGTGATATTGGTTTATGTAAAATTATTGCAGAAACGGGGATTGCAGCGGGTGTACGTCGGATTGAGGCTGTGACCGGTCAGAAAGCTTTACAATGGGTTAGTAATACAGAGCAGACTTTGCAAGCCGTTTCTAGTTTACTCAAAACTTCACCAAGTCAATTACAAGAGCGAGTTCAACAATTATTAGATCACACGCGCAGCACTGAAAAGGAATTAGAACGTTTAAAAGCCAAGCTTGCTAGTAGTCAAGGTACGGATTTAGCTAGCCAAGCAATAGATATGAATGGTATCAAAGTATTGGCGGCGAATGTAGAAGGTATTGAAGTAAAGCAATTACGCGATACGCTCGACCAATTGAAAAATAAACTGGGTAGGGCTGCGATTGTGCTAGCAACGGTTAAAGATGAAAAAGTGTCTATTGTTGCTGGTGTCACTAAAGATGTAATGGATAAAGTGAAAGCGGGCGATTTAGTCAACCATGTCGCAAAACAAGTTGGTGGTAAAGGTGGCGGTCGTCCTGACATGGCGCAAGCGGGCGGTAATGATCCGAGTCAATTAAATGTTGCATTGCAAAGCGTAATAGATTGGGTAAGAGAAAAAATTTAAATATCTAAGAGTTACGCCATTTTTCTCGTTTTTCTCGTTTTCTCGTTCCTACATGCCATGTAGGAATGGTGCGCCTGTAAAGGCACTTTATCAACATGGTGAAAGTCCGTGTAGGAG
>CAYMCP010000064.1:0-20993 GCA_964388965.1 uncultured Thiotrichaceae bacterium
TAAAAGTTTCTTCACTTGTCCAAACACTTTTCCAATGCAGAAGAGAAGAAGCTTTAGAACAATCTAATTTTAGCATTTGTGCTTCGTGCAAATGTTGCTGGTGGTTGTCTATTTTATAATCAATTTTATTCCAATACATTTTCAGTGCTTTGACAACATCTAAAACACGGTGATGTTCGTTATGATCGGGTCCAAAATTCCAAGCACCTGAATATTCTTGTTTTTTTTCTAATAATTTTTGACCTAATAATAAATATCCATTTAAAGGTTCAAGCACATGTTGCCAAGGACGAATGGCATTTGGAAAACGAATTTTAACAGTTTGTCCTTGTGCTGTAGCTTGCATTATATCTGGAATTAAGCGGTCTTCTGCCCAATCTCCTCCGCCAATGACATTTCCAGCCCGAACACTGGCAATTAAGGTTTCGTGTGTTTTTCCGTATTGATGTACATTAAAAAAAGAATGTTGATAAGCATGAGTAATCAATTCAGCACAAGCCTTTGATGCGCTATAAGGGTCATGTCCACCTAATGAATCGACTTCACGATAACCCCACAACCATTCTTTATTATCATAACATTTGTCACTGGTGATATTAACGATTGCTTTTACAGAAGAAACAGTGCGGCTGGCTTCAAAAATATTAACCGTTCCTATTGCATTGACTTCAAAAGTTTCTTTAGGCTGCTGATAGGAGTATCTCACTAAAGGTTGTGCTGCTAAATGAAAAACAATATCAGGCTTTATTTGTTGGAAAACATCAGATAGTTTATTTAAATCTCTAATGTCTCCAATAATTGAATTGCAGTCAAGATTTAACAAGTCATAATGATTGGGTTGTGTTGGCGGCAATAAAGAATAACCTGTCACCTTCGCGCCTAAATATTGAAGCCATAATACTAACCATGATCCCTTAAATCCCGTATGTCCTGTAACTAAGACGTTTTTATTTTTATAAACACATCTAAATAAATCATCCATTACCGAAACTCCTACTTTGTTTGCTGAATTTCCCACAAATGGCTTAAGATAGTTTTATCTCTTAGCGTGTCCATACATTTGCGCTAAAGATTTTGTTTTAAATCACGATACAAATTCTCATGCGAGCCTACAAATTCAAGATAAATTAAGCAAATAGCTTCGTCGAGCGTGTATCCAAGCAAATATAATTAATTGCCCACCACTACGAAATTTAAACACATGCAACGCCGCTAAAGCACCTATTTTTTGTTCTCCTAGCTCAGGATTATGCTGAATTTTCTCAATTGCATCATCAACATCTTCAACAATATTGTCGTGGAGTTTTTTGTACTGCCTAGCAAATCGTCTAGTTTGTTTAACATTTCAGATCATTTGTTACGGCTTTTTGGCTTAAACGGCAACGCATTTTCACGCGGCTCACGCATTGAAGCTAATGATTCTATGATGAAATCAATAGGCAAATCTGGATTATCAATAGCTGCACGTCCAATTTCTGCCTAATACTCAATTTGTCCTTCAGTGGTGCGATGTTCTAGTAGGGCATCTTGCTTTGCGTGTTCATACAAATCCTGATTTATTTGTATTGAAATACTCGATGACATTTATTTTTCCTCAATTTTCTACGGCAAAATAATATGAAATATAAATCACTTATACTTAATTAATGAATCAGGAATTTTTAAAATTAATGTATCTGAATCTGCTTGAATAAATTGGCGTAATGCTTCCATTTTTTAATCCTTTGAAACAACAATCATTTTAAGTTTCATATTCTGTCTGCGCCCTCAAAAATATCTTCTAGTTGTGCATCATTATAATCAAAAATTGCATTATAGAATGTCCTATTTTTTACAAAATTTTCTTTGGATTCACTTAGAGTGGATAAAATTAGTGCTACATGAACCGCGTCCATACTTTAGCCTGCTTCGGTGAAAATCCCATTAGCTGCCCAATGTAACTTCTAAAGTTAATAAAAAAATAGCTCATTTTATCATTAAACCCAACAAGCAACTTTTTACCTGTTGAGTTTAATCTCAATTAATTTCCTCGTGTGTCCTTAAATGTCCGATACCCGTTAATGATGGTGCTAATTAACGTTTGACGTGACATGATGTCTTCACGGATAGCGATATAAATATGAATCATCGCAAACACAACAATCGCCCACATACCTAAGTGATGCCATGTGTGTACGTCCTGACTCTGACCTAAATATGGAATTACCCAACCAAATAGCGCGTATTGCCATGAATCTATGCCCGCACCCTCTGCGTATAAAGCAAATCCTGTGAACAACATAAAAAACGATAGTAATACGAAAATAAACATTGCTAATAACGCTAATGGATTATGTCCTAAATATTTTTTAGATTCTGGAACGAGAAAAAAATACCAACCAATGTGATAAAACATGCCGCGCCACCAAGTTAGTGACCAAAACGGTGGTAAAAAGATTTCACGCGCATGATGATTACCAACCAATGCCCAGTACACGCGAAATATCATACCAACCGCAAAAATATAACCGGCTGCGAAATGAATAAATCGAATGTAACCCATTAAAAACGCATAGGTCGCCTCACCCCCAATCGAAGGCGGTGGACTGCCAATTAAATAACCCGTTATACATAATACGATAACTGAAAACGCATTAATCCAATGCCATAAGCGCACAGGGACTTCATATACATAGATAGGTTCTAGCGTGGTGTTTTGATATGCCATTTTAATGCTCCTTTGCAAATAAATTTCTGCACGCTATTACCGCACTTTTACGCGCACCAATTCTTCTTTTTCTGGTGACATGATGTGAGTTGAACAAGCAAGACATGGATCAAAACTATGCAATGTCCGCAAAATTTCTAATGGTTCATCGGCTTTTGCAAGCGGCGTATTCAGTAACGAAGACTCATACGCACCAATTTGACCTTCTGGATCACGCGGCGACGCATTCCAAGTTGTTGGTACAACTGCTTGATAATTATCGATTTTAGTATCTTTAATTACAATCCAATGACCTAATGCACCACGTGGTGCCTCAGTAAAACCAACTCCTTTAGCCTCTTTTGCCCATGTTTCAGGTTGCCATTTTTGCGTATTTGCAGTTGCTAAATCACCAGATTTAATGTTAGCAATTAATTTATTGTAAAAATACTTCATTTTATGTGCAGCCCATGAAGCCTCTAAACCCCGTGCCGCCGTGCGTCCCAAACTGGAAAATAACGCTTCAAATGGCAAATCTAAATCGCGTAGTAATTTATCAGTTGGTTCTTTAAACTCTGGATTATTTTGTGCGTAACCAATGATATAGCGTGATAAAGGTCCAACTTCCATTGCATGACCACGCCAACGCGGTGCTTTAATCCATGAATATTTGCCTGTCTCGTCCAACTCTTCAATGTGGGTTTTCGTGCCTTTGGTGTGCTTGCCTAGTTTAAAATTTGGTTCAGTCACACCGTCCCAAGGGTGTAAACCCTTTGTTTCATCCGGATATTTGTACCAAGAGTGTGGTACATATTCCTGAATTTCTCGCGGATTACGCAAATCTACTTCATGAATTTCAGATAAATTACCATTAACAATTGCACCACGCGGTAATAATAAATTATTTGCTTCGTAATTGTTGGCATACTCCGGAATGTCACCGTAAGACAACACATTTTGCGACGCTAAACCGCCACCATAGGTCCAATCTTTATAAAACGAGGCAATCGCTTTTAAATCCGGTACATAAACTTTATCAATAAATTCAATCGTTTGGTCAATTACGGAGCTAACTAAATTTAACCGTTCCATATTTACCGCACCAATTGCACCTGTGTCATTAACATTAATCGCGCACGCCATACCACCGACTAACCAATTAGGATGCGGATTTTTACCACCAAATACGGTGTGAATTTTGACAATTTCTTTTTGAAAATCTAAGGCTTCCAAGTAATGCGCGACAGCAAGTAAATTTGCCTCTGGTGGTAATTTATACGCAGGACTGCCCCAATAGCCATTCATAAATAAGCCAAGTTGTCCGGATTCAACAAAGGTTTTCATACGTTTTTGTACGTCGGTGAAATAACCTACTGACGATTTATCCCAGCTCGAAATGCTTTGCGCTAAGTCAGACGTCGCTTTAGGATCAGCTTTTAATGCACTTATCACATCAACCCAATCTAAAGCGTGTAGGTGATAAAAATGCACCAAATGATCATGAGCATATAACGTTAATTGCATAATATTTCTAATGGTGTTTGCATTTTCTGGTATTTTAATGTCTAACGCATCTTCCACAGCGCGAATCGAAGTTAAAGCATGTGTTCCAGTACAGACACCACAAATTCGTTGCGCAAATGCCCACGCATCGCGCGGGTCACGCCCTTTTAAAATGACTTCTAAACCGCGCCACATCGTACCAGAAGAAATTGCATTTTTAATTATATTGTTTTCGTCTAAATCCACTTCGACGCGCATGTGTCCTTCGATTCGGGTAACAGGGTCAACGACTAAACGTGTTGTCATGATTATTCTCCTTTTTCTTCTGTCGCGGATTTAGTTGAGTTATGTTTAATTGCACTGGCGACCGCGTGGGCTGCGATACCGACACCCGCAATACCTGCTGCTGTCATACCAATCGTATCTGCATTTGCTTCAATGCCAAATTGTGGGATTTCTATATTACTTAAACGTTCGTAGAATGGTTGTTTATCCCAAAAATCATCTTCAGAGCAGCCAATGCAACCATGACCTGATTGAATCGGAAAGGATACGCCTTGATTCCAACCCATTGCCGAACAGGCGTTGTAAGTGGTCGGTCCTTTACAACCCATTTTGTATAAACAATAACCTTTACGTGCACCCTCATCATCCCAAGATTCAACAAATTGACCCGCATCAAAATGAGAACGACGGTAACATTTATCATGAATACGTTGGCTATAAAACATTTTCGGACGACGTTGACTGTCCAACTCTGGCAAGCGGTCGAAAGTGAGCATGTAAGTTAAAACACCGGTCATCACTTCTGCAATCGGCGGACAACCGGGGACACGAATCACAGGCTTGTCTAAAATGACTTTATGTACTGGTGTAGCGCGGGTTGGATTGGGTTTGGCGGCTTGTACGCAACCACTGGAAGCGCAACTTCCCCATGCAATCACGGCTTTAGCGTGTCTGGAGGCTTTGCGTAATTGCTCAACAAACGGTTTGCCGCCAATAATACAATACATGCCGTCTTCATCTAAGGGTGGATTACCCTCAACGGCAACAATGTAATTACCTTTGTATTTTTCGATAATTCCATCTAAGCAGGCTTCAGCTTGGTGTCCAGCCGCTGCCATTAGTGTATCGTCGTAATCTAACGAAATCATAGATAAAATTACGTCTGTTGCTAATGGATGACCAGAGCGAATAAATGATTCAGAACAGCAAGTGCATTCTAGGCCATGAATCCATAACACGGGAATACGGGTTTTAGTTTCCATAGCCTCGATCACTTGCGCAACGGCATTAGCACTTAAACCCATGCTAGCGGCTGTGATGGTGCAAAATTTTAAAAAATCTCGACGCGAAACGCCACGACTCTGCATCGCACGGTAAAAGGTATCTTTATCGGACATACCCCCTCCTCATCAATCACTATGTTGAATATCAAATGTGTCACTTCGACTTAAATACACCCACAAAAATACTTGATTTTAATCATTAGCTATTTTTTGTATGTGATTGAGGCAATTTATCAGTGTTTAGAGTGTTTTGCAATCAAAAGCAGCAATTCTCATCTCATTTTAAATTTCATGAATGTCGTAGGACGCTGGTGCGTCGTCACGAGGCAACTCCAATTCTCGTTCTACGCACTGCGTCAAGTATGTAGACGCTTATAATGAACGCTGGTGCGTCCCACTGGGTGACAACACGGTGCATCGTCACGAGTCAAAATGAGAATTGCTGTATTTGTGTTTGATTCACCAACATCTTGTTGTAGTATCTGTAACCACGTAGAATAGCAGTGTAATAATCAAATTATGGTGGAGACGACTTTGAAATATCCCGCTTTATTAGCTTTAGCAGATGGTAGCTTGTTTCATGGACATTCAATTGGAGTTGCTGGGAAAAGTGTGGGTGAGGTCGTTTTTAATACGGCGATGACCGGCTACCAAGAAATTCTTACCGATCCCTCTTACTACAAGCAATTGGTCACATTAACTTATCCACATATCGGCAACGTCGGCGTTAATCAGGAAGACGTTGAATCCAATCGAGTATTTACAGCAGGTTTAATTATTCGTGACTTACCATTGCTAGATAGTAGCTGGCGTTCGCAACAACCGCTAGAAGACTATTTGCGTGACAATAATGTCATTGGGATCGCAGGTATTGATACACGACGTTTAACGCGGATTTTACGAGAAAAAGGTGCGCAAAATGGTTGTTTAATCGCAGGTGACAAAATTGATGTAGAACAAGCCATTCAAGCAGCTCAAGCATTTAATGGTTTGAAAGGTATGGATTTAGCGCAAGAAGTAACAACGCAAACAACTTACATTTGGCAACAAGGCGTGTGGAAATTAGGTGAACCGATAGGTGAAAGTAGCGCGCAATATCACGTTATAGCCTATGACTTTGGCATAAAACACAATATTTTGCGTATGCTCGCAGAACGTGGTTGTAAAGTTACTGTTGTACCTGCAAAAACACCTGCTCAAGACGTACTTGCGCAACATCCAGATGGTATTTTTTTATCCAATGGACCAGGCGACCCAGAACCTTGCGATTACGCAATTGCCGCGATTGAGCAAATTTTAGATGCGGGCATTCCAACATTTGGCATTTGTTTAGGACATCAACTGCTAGGTTTGGCAAGTGGTGCAAAAAGTTTGAAAATGAAATTTGGTCATCACGGCGCAAACCATCCCGTACAAGATTTAGAGAATCAAAAAGTTATTATTACTAGTCAAAATCATGGTTTTGCTCTGGATGAGGCAAGTCTGCCAAGCAATTTAAAAGCAACACATCGCTCGCTATTTGATAAATCGTTGCAAGGAATTGAGCGCGTTGATAAACCTGCATTTAGTTTTCAGGGACATCCTGAAGCCAGTCCGGGACCGCATGATGTCGCGCCGTTATTCGATAAGTTTATTAAAATGATGGCACAATGATAAATCCGACATTCCGCACGTAACGCAAAAAAAGTTTATTTTAGTTGCTTCTTTTGCAACTTGCGTAATAGGAAGCCGAACCTTATGAAACTATACTAAAAATAATCTAAAAATTTCGTTAGGTGCGGAATATCGGATAAATAATACTTTTCGCTCTTAACTCACATTGAGCAGGTACCATGTTGTGGGGTTTGATATATCGAAGCGACACTATTTCCGGACAGCCACAAGATTTTGATTCGCAAGGGAGGGAGTAAAGACAAGGCGTACCTTGTCTCTGCGCTGTGCAAGAAAATATAATGATATTTTAACATATTTGCTAAGATTTCAAATCCGTTCTATATCAAATATCCATCTAGTAACTATAGGCAATGTTTGCTACTCTAAACAAAATTAGTAAAAGGTTTTAGAATATGAAAATTAACATTGATATTGAGGCAACCCCTCAAGAAATCCGTAGTTTTTTTGGCTTACCTAATTTAGAGCCATTGCAAGATGAAATGATTGATATGATGCGCAAAAATATGAAAATGGAGGGGCTTGATCCACTCACAATGATTAAGGCTTTTACACCTGATTCTTCGCCTGCATTTAACGCATTACAAAATACATTTTGGCAAGCAATGATGGGTAAAAAAGAAGCAGAATCAAAAGATACTTAGTGTGAAATTTATCCAAATATATCACGAAAAAATTGTATGTGTTGACTCATGGTGTGATGTTTTTTTATAAAAAATACTCTCTCACTCCTAAATTCCATTTTAGGAATGAGGTTTAATCTTTAAAATCAGCAAATGGTGATTATTTCTTACATCGAACTCAGATTATACGAGCAAATTGTGAAATAGTTTTTATTCCTAACTGTCAGTAAGTAAGGGGGAAGAAATATGGTGGAGACACTTAAAGATAGTTTTGGTCGCAAAATAGAATATCTACGCTTATCTGTCACTGATCGTTGTGATTTGCGTTGTTTCTACTGTATTCCAAAGGGATTTAAAGATTTTTCAACACCTAAACATTGGCTTAATTTTGACGAAATCGAGCGTATTGTTGCTATTTTTGGGCAACTTGGTGTCAGCAAATTACGTCTAACTGGTGGCGAACCATTAGTGCGCAAAAATTTACCCGAATTAGTACAAAAACTCGCCCAATTAAAAGGTATTAAAGATTTATCACTTAGCACCAATGCTACGCAGTTAGCAAAATATGCAGATAGCTTAAAACAAAGTGGTGTATCACGCATTAATGTTAGCCTAGACACTTTAAATCCACAACGCTTTAAACATATTACAGGTGGTTGTTTAGAATCGGTTTTAGCAGGATTACAAGCGGCAAAGCAAGCCGGATTACACCCAATTAAAATTAATATGGTGGTGATGAAAGATGTGAACGATGATGAAATTGAGGCAATGGTAGAATATTGTGCTGAAAATGATTTCACGCTACGTTTTATCGAAACGATGCCAATGGGTGAAACAGGTCAACAGGCTAGCGATAATTATATCAGTTTACAAACTGTAAAGACGCAGCTTGCTAAATCTTATAATTTGATCCCAACGTTGATGAGAAGCGGTGCAGGTCCTGCGCGTTATTTCAAAATACAAGGCACAAATCTAAAAATTGGGTTTATAACGCCATTATCACAACATTTCTGTGAAACTTGTAATCGAATTCGTTTATCTGTCGATGGAACGTTATACCTTTGTTTAGGTCAAGATGATAAGATGAATTTGCGTGACGCACTGCGTGAGGGAATGGACGATATTGAGTTGCGTCAACTGATTTTGCAAGCAATCGCACTGAAACCAGAAAAACATGAATTTAATCACAAACCAGACCAAGTTATGCGCATTATGTCTATGTCTGGTGGTTAGTTAAGCAATCAACGCCCCATAACAACAAATTTAATGCAGACCAAACCCAGAGGGGAATCGATATGAAAATCAATAACTTTGTAGAATGGACGGATGAGCTTAGTGTTGGTATTCAAGAAATTGATGAGCAACACAAAATATTGGTAGGTTTGTTAAATCGGCTATATGAGTCAATTATCTTGCGTACTGATAGCGAAGAGGCTGCAAACGTGCTTAAAGAATTGTCACAATACACAATTGTGCACTTTGCAGTTGAAGAAAGTTTAATGCGTATTTTGGGTTATGACGACTATGAAGAGCATAAAAAACATCATGAAGAACTGACTCAACAAGTCGTTGATTTGTCTAATAGAGTGAGTAGTGGCAAATTATCTTCTAGCATGGAGTTATTAAATTTTTTGAAAAATTGGCTTACAAAACACATTTTAATCGAAGACAAGCGTTATAGTTCACATTTCCTCGAATGTGGTGTTAAAAAGTCCTGGGCTAAGCAAAATTGGGTGGGACGAATCTGGAACGTGGTGCATCATCACTAAGTATTTTTATTTTAATATAGGCGAGCTGACATGCGTTTTTCTATTATTCTAAGAGTTGTACCTATCGTTTTGTTCCTAGTATATGCAGCTTATTATTACATGACGCATACTGAGTATGTTCCAATTACAGGACGACAACAATTAGTAGATTTAACTGTCGAAGAAGAAAAAAAGTTGGGTATTCAGTCTTATCAGGAAATTTTACAGCAATCAAAAATTGTCCAACAGGGCGAATTGGTCGAACAAATCCGCAAAATAGGGGAACGTATTGCCGCCATTGCTAACTTGCCTCATGCCGCTTGGGAGTTTAATTTAATTCATTCACCACAATTAAATGCGTTTGCCTTACCGGGGGGGAAAGTTGCCGTTTATACAGGTATTGTACCTATCGCTGATAATGTGAATGGTATGGCTGTGATTATGGGGCATGAAATCGCCCATGTAATTGCGCGACATGGTGCTGAACGATTAGCTTATGAAAAGTTGAAAAATTTAGGGATGTTGGCGGTAACGGTTTCAGTCAGCGATATGGATTTAAAAACTCAAGCTGTCGTCATGGGTGCGATGGGATTAGGATCGCATTACGGTATGACATTGCCGTTTTCTCGATTGCATGAATCAGAAGCGGATTATATTGGCTTGTTGCTCATGTCTCGCGCTTGTTTTGATCCTAACGAAGCCCCTAAGTTTTGGCAACGCATGACTAAGGCAAGCAGTAGCGACGCTCAACTTGCTGAATTTATGTCTACTCATCCTTCCCATGATAGCCGCATTAAACAGCTACAAGAATGGATACCAGAAGCATTACAAGAACGGCAAAAATTTTGTAAAAATTAGCATTTTTATTGAAAATATAAATTCATAGCTATGTAGAAAGAACAATGCAATTAAAAATTTTATTATTTTTACTATATGGTTTTCCATTGTTAATGCTAAATTACGGCGCATTTTCCTGTACAGTGGTAGCAAATGCACAACTACTTGAAAATGATAACAATATAAAAATAATTCGCAATATGCAAGAGCAAATATTAATGCCAAATGCTAATTTATGTATTGGAGATATTATCATTGTACCAGAATCCGCGATTGAATCTGTCATATTACACTATTATAGTCAAAATTTAGAGCAAAAACAATTAGTTGCTGGAGAGCATTATGAAATAATCGGATTAGATAAACCATGTGATGAATGGTGTGAAATCAATCAGAAAACAAAACGTTTATATGTATATTTAACCCGTAAAAATATTAGCCCACCAAAGCACATTACGGAAACAGAACGCGGTGATGATGAAAGTTTATCAACTAGCACTTTAATCGTATCACAACCACTCTATTTATTTGCAGATAATGGTAAAATTAATTTTTTTTGGAAAGGTGGTGAACCACCCTATCAACTTTTTGTGAAAGATAAAAAAGAACAAACCCTGATTTCAAAGCAGAAATTGTATGAAAAACACGTAGAATTTGAGATAACAAATGTTAATTTAAATCAGACTTATCAGTTAATTATACAAGATAGGCAACAAAATCACCTTGAAGTTGGTATTGTTTTTAGATTACCTCCTTTTCCACTCGACCCAGATGAAAATAAATTATTACGTTTAACTCGTTTATTGCGCGATACGGAACGTAATTGGCGATTGGAAGTGTGGCGACAATTGCAATCATTAGGCAATACGCGAAAAGTTAATAAATTTAAAGCGCATTTGATTGTCGGTGATTTTTAAGCGATAGGCAAATTTTAAGCTAAGATTAAATATTGCAATTTTGTTGCATTTTAGTACATACTAATACTCAAGTTTAAACTGAGTTAAAACCTCCCAATGACAATCGCCCACCAACCAAGCTGTGCAGATGAAAATACAGCACATTTATCTGTTAGCCAAGCACTTGAACGTATTACTCAAACCGTCCAACCGATTACAGGTTATGAGCAAGTGCATTTATGTAACGCATTAGGACGTGTGTTAGCAGAAGATATTAGCTCGCCGATGCAAGTACCCAGTTATACCAATTCAGCGATGGATGGTTATGCAATTAACGCGACGGATTTAACGACTGACAGTATACAAAGTTTACAATTAATCGGGTCTGTATTTGCGGGACATCCGTTTGAACAAATCGTACAGTCTGGGCAATGTGTGCGGATTATGACTGGTGCAGCATTACCACAAGGTGTTGATACTGTGATGATGCAAGAACACGTCGAAGTAGACGGCGAACAAATCAAATTTAATCCACAGCAACATAAAGCACGACAAAATGTGCGCCTAGTAGGTGAAGACATTCAAGTTGGTCAAGTCGTTTTGAAGCGCGGTAAACAAATTTTACCACCAGAATTAGGCTTATTAGCCTCATTGGGAATAGCAGAAGTCAAAGTTAAACCAAGATTGCGCGTGGCTTTTTTTTCCACAGGTGATGAATTATCTCCTATTGGACAACCTCTAAAAAGCGGACAAATTTACGATAGTAATCGTTATCAACTATTTGGCGTTTTGGCACGGCTTAACATCAAAACGATTGATATGGGAATCGTAGCAGATGACTTAACCACCATAGAACAAGCATTTATCACCGCGTCGCAATGCGCTGATGTTATCATTACCTCAGGTGGCGTGTCTGTTGGTGACGCTGATTATGTGAAGCAAGTATTGGATAAATTAGGAAAAATTAATTTTTGGAAAATCGCCATGAAGCCCGGACATCCTCTGACTTTCGGCGAAATCAATCAAACTACTTTTTTTGGTTTACCCGGCAATCCCGTTTCTGCGTTGGTCACGTTTTACCAATTTGTACAACCCGCCTTACAACGCATGATGGGTCAAACCAACATGATACAACCTACTTGGAAAGTCCGTTGTTTGTCAGATTTGAAAAAGAAAAAAGGGCGTACTGAATTCCAACGTGGCATATTACAACAAGATGAAAATGGTGAGTGGGTCGTATGCCCGACAGGGGCGCAAGGATCACACATGATTCGTTCTATGAGTGAAGCAAATTGTTTTATTGTGTTGCAAGAACACCAAACTGTGGTAAATAAATCTGAATATGTGACTGTACAACCACTCGTTGGACTATTATGATAGTAGTGTTAGCGGAATTTTAATAAAAAACCTTATATTGAGGAAGTGTATATGAAATTATTAAGAAACGTATATTTAACTGCATTGACTGCTACCGCCCTAACGGTTGCGGCTCCTGCTCAAGCAGAAATTGTTGCAGAGGATATTTTGCAAGGTGTGACACTAAGCGGTTTAATCGAAGTAAATGCTTGGCAAGGTGAAGATTACACCGGTATTGATAGTAGCGATTTGACTTTGGCGACTGTTGAATTATCCATTGACGCGCAATTACATAAATGGGTAAGTGGTCACATTACATTTTTATTTGAAGAAGATGCAACGGAAGAAGTTATTGTAGATGCCGGTTACGTTACTATTGGCAATACCGATTATTCACCATTGTACGTTTCTGTTGGGCGTATGTATCTATTCGGCGGTTATGAAACTAATATGATTTCTGATCCGTTGACCTTAGAAATCGGTGAAACGCAAATTTCAGCATTAAAGGTCGGTTTTGAAGCCGCTGGGGCTTACGGCTCATTATATGCCTACAATGGCGATACGCAGAAAGATGAGGACGATACAATTGAGAATTTTGGGGCAAGTTTAGGTTATGCCTATGATAATAATGGATTATCGCTAGATGTTGGTGTGGATTACACAAGCAATTTACTTGATTCTGCTAGTTTACTCGACGCAATTGCTAATCCCACAGGTGTTGATGATTATGTTGGTGGCATCGTTGCTCATGCGATTTTAAATGCAGGTGGTTTTAACTTTATCGCAGAGTATTTAATGGCATTAGACCCTATTAAAGCAGTTGATTTTTCATTCAACGGTAATGACGCAGAACCTACTGCATTAAATGTAGAAGCGGCTTATACGGCACCATTAGGCGGTAAAGATGTCACTTTTGCAATTGGTTATCAAACAACTGAAGAGGCTTTAGGTTTAGGTTTAGCTGAAAGTAGAATGTTAGTCGGTGTAGGTGTAGGTCTTTTTGATAATACAACATTAAAATTTGAATGGAAACGCGATACTGATTATGAAACCGTTGACGGCGGTACGGGCAACGATGCAGATACTTTTACAGCACAAGTAGCAATCACATTTTAAGTACACTGATTACTTTTTCTTATCTCAAAATTTCTGTACATGACTTGTTTTTTTATTCTTACTAAGAATTAGGACTTTCGTGTGCAGTGCCCCAAGTAAAACAAATCTAACAAGCAAGTAAGGTGGACAAAATAGCAATTGATTTCTGAGCTAGTCAAACCTATTTTCTACTGGTCGCATCGTGACAGCTTTAAGGATATTAATCATGGCAGTAAAAAAAGCCAAAGTACCAGATAATACAATTTGTTTAAATAAAAAAGCCAGTTATGATTTTTTCTTTTTAGAACGTTATGAAGCAGGTTTAGCCCTAGAAGGCTGGGAAGTTAAAAGTTTACGCTCAGGAAAAGGACAGTTGCGTGATTCTTATGTCATTATCAGAAATGGTGAAGCCTTTTTGCTTGGCGCATTGATTACGCCATTATCAACAGCTTCGACTCATATTCATCCCGAACAACAACGCACTCGTAAATTATTATTACATCGAGAAGAATTAAATAAGTTAATTGGTGCTGTAGAACGCAAAGGACAAACCATTGTACCAATTAGCATGTATTGGAAAAAGGGCAAAGCGAAATTACAGATTGCTTTAGCTAAGGGTAAAAAGGAATTTGATAAACGCGACACTGAGAAAAACCGCGATTGGCAACGTGAAAAAGAACGTTTATTTAAGCGTTAATGTAGTATAGGGCGTAAAATCTCCACGCTCAGAACAAGGCAACAAGCGTAGCCTTCGGTGCAATTAAATACGTTTATGATTTGAGTAAGTTGCCCAGTTTTCAATAAAGCGCGACTTTAAAGTCTTGACGACTAACAGTTAAAGCCATGCGATGATTATTGTTGAGGATTTGAGAGAATGGGGAGAATGTCAACGATCATTCCAATTACTCCAATCCTGATTGACACCTTCCCCCTCAGGTTGACCATCTGCACCGTATGACCAAATGTCAATTTCACCGTGCAGTCCCGGACTTAAATAATTATAAGCAAATCCCCACGGGTCTTTTGGTAGGCGGTCTAAATACCCTCCTTGTTTCCAATTTGGCGCAGCAGGTGTGCCTTGTGGTCTCATTACTAAAGCTTCTAAACCCTGATCAGTGCTGGGATAAATGTAATTGTCTAATTTGTATAAATTTAGAGCTGCCTCGATAGCACGAATATCTTGACGTACTTTAGTAATTCGCGCCTCGTCGGGACGATTCATGATTTTTGGTACCACCAGTGCCGCTAACACACCTAAAATGACAACTACAACCATAATTTCAATTAGGGTAAAACCTTGTTGTTTCATAATAATCCTTCTATAGAATGATTGTAACTACCTAGCTAACCTATGCCAGAAATTTAGTATTAAACCCCACGTTCCGCACCTAACGAAATTTTTAGATTATTTTCAGTATAATTTCAAAAGCTTGGATTTCCTATTACGCAAGTTGCAAAAGAAACAACTAAAATAAACTTTTTTTGCATTAGGTGCGGAATGTCGGTTAAACTCAAATATATTCGTAAAGCAGTAAACAAATTGAGTTGTTATTTATCTCGTTCCCACAAGCTGAGACTGTCATAGAACTGCTAAAAATACCATTTTTTCGCTCATAAGTTATTGATTTTACGTCGTCGAAAATTCTAAAAATGAAGTTCTTTTACAGCCTCTGACCTCATGAATTATTTTCACATGCGCCATTTTCAACTTCTCTCGTTGACGTGACGAATAAAGCTCTCACCATCCTAGTGATATAAATTATTATAATTATCTCGGCTATATTGTTGAGTAAAGTTATTAAAGTGCATCTCATTTTCGATAAATAAAGAATCAACTAATTTCATTTGTGATTTAAATTGTTCTAATAATGGATCATTGTTTAATTCTGGATTAACAATTTGAGGTACAATAATTAACACCAATTCTGTACGGGTAGACTCCTTAGAAGTTGAAGAAAACAATCCATGCAAGCGCGTTTTACGCAATATCGGCAAGCCAGAATTACCATAATTATCGCTATCTTCAATCAAGCCACCAATCACAATTGCTGTTCCATCACGTACAACCACATTGGTCTCAATTTTACGCTGCAAAAACGATTGTAAACGTTGTTCAGTCCGCTCCTCGCCCAATTGAGAAACCTCTTGAAAAACTTTCATATTAATAATGCCATCATCATTAATGCGTGGTGTGACTTTCAAGGTAATCCCTGTATCTCGATATTGTACCTCATTGGATGTATAACCTAATGTAGAATTAACATTAGCTGCATTAGAATTGGTGCGAGTAATAACTGGCTCATTTGAACCCACATTAATTGAAGCTTCCTCATTATTGCGCACCAGAATCGAAGGACGTGATAATAAACTGACATTACTATCAGAATCTACCAAATTGAGTAAGGCGGTGACATCACCAGAAAAATAATTAAGTACCAAACCACTACCGCTACCAACGCCAAATTTTGTACCGATACTACTTTGATTTACCGTACCATCAGAACTTGCCCCAAATTTATTAATTAATGCAGTCCAATCAATACCATACCGACTTGTTTCAGACAACGTGACCTCTGCAATGACTACGTTTACCATGACTTCCTTAGGTACGCGATCTAAAATCCGAATTGTTTCAAGTAATTGCTGATAATCACGCGGTGTCGCTCGAATCAGTAAACTATTGGTTTTTTCATCTGCAACAATATTTACTTTTAATTCCGCTGATACGGGTATCGTACCGTTCTCAGTTGCGGCACTGTTTATAGCACGCTCCACAGCTAAAACAGCCTCATTATCAGCCATTTGCAATGGTAAATTGGTGGGTAATGTCGGATCGAGTATATCGGTTTCCTTTTTCTTTACCTCCTCATCTTTTTTATCTTCTTGTTTGAACACATCGCTTAATGTCGCTGCTAATTCTTTAGCTTCCAAATTTTTAACCCGATAGATAAAAATTTGTTCAATACTTTCATCACTTTGCTCATCAAGCACTTCAATCCACATTTCAATTTCTCTAAATCCACCTTTTGGTGGCGCAACGATTAAAATCGAATTAATTCTTTCCAAAGCAATCACTTGGTAAGCAGGAGCACTACCCATTACAGCTTGTAAAATTTGGTCTAATTCTGCTTCGACCTCTGAGGCTTTAGAATTTTGTAAACGGAATAGGCGAATACCACGATGTATAAAGGGATCAGCATCAATAATTTGTAATAAACGATTAACACGGTCTAAAATTGTTGGCGTGGAGACAATACCAATAATATTTAAATTAGCTAAATTTAAAATCCGTCCTTGTGGTTGGATCATAGGCGTAATTGCAGCGCTGGCAGATTCCGCTGTAATGTAACGTAATGGTGTAATTTGTAGCACTTGGGAAGCGTCATCTTGACCACCTAATCTTAGACCTATCGTACTAGGTAAACCACTACCAGTACCGACTTTTTTCAAATAATATAATCCGCCACGTTTTTCCATCATAATGCCTGATTCAGACAATAATAATTGTAATAGTGGCCATAAATCTTGTTTTTGTAAATTTTTACCTTCGGCGGTGCGAATCGTAATTTTTTCTGCTCCAATTGCGGTGTCTATTACAACACTAATTCCCATCGTATCGGCAAGCATTTGTACTACTTCACGTAATGGTACTTGCTCAAAATTAAATGTAAGTGGCTGACCTGCCTTCAAAGTGAAATCTGGTTCTACCCCAACAGTTGTTCTAATCGTCGGTAGCGAACCAATTTGATTAATTTCTCTTGGTGGTTCAGTTTTCGATTGTGGTAATGCGGCAATGATTGAATCACTAGGCTCTGTATTTGTGATTAAGGGCATTTCTTGTTGTAAATGTTCATTGGCAACATCAATAGCTGATTTAGATTCAGGCTTTTCTGGCGGTGTGGCGCAAGAGGCTATTAAGCCTGTGAGTAAAATAATATATGTGAATGATTTTAAAAACATGGGATATCCATTAAAAAATACTGTAATTTATTCAAAGACTTTAAATTTTTGCTATTAATACGTCACAATATACACACAAAAAATTTTTAGCGCACCTAAAACCATTTTTGATCTCGCACAGGTAAAACGAGTTTTACACTTTTGATGATTGTCAAAGCTGTACATCAGTAATGCTAAAAATTGCCGACAGCATCACGATCACGATACCACCAACAATCACACCTAATATCAAAATTAATAGTGGTTCCGCTAATGCAACCAAACGCGAAGTTTGTTGTTTAACATTAGCATCAAACGTTTCCGCTAACTTTTCTAAAATATCTGCGGTACGTCCAGACTCCTCGCCGACAACAACCAATTGCGCTAACAAATTTGGGAAAATATTGATGTTTATCAATGACCTACCTAAGCTAGTCCCACTACGCACAGCCTCTTCAACCTGTTCTAAACCTTTGTTGACTACCTCATTTTCCATCACACCACGCGCAATATGCAAGGCTTTTAGCAACGGAATACCTGCACTTAATAATGATCCCAAAGTACGACAAAATCGTGAAGATTCTGCATCTAACAATAAATTGCCGAACAGGGGCAAAGACAATAAAAATTTATCACGTTGAAAACGCAGCTCACTTGTGTTGTCTAAGTGTCTCCAACCTACCCAAATTAACACAGGTATAAACAGTAATGTCCAGCCATAAGATTGCATCCATTCACTAGCGGCTAACAAAAATGCGGCTGAATCTGGCATATTCGTGCCCATATCCTCAAACATTTGTGCAAA
This sequence comes from uncultured Thiotrichaceae bacterium, assembly GCA_964388965.1. Taxonomy (GTDB): domain Bacteria; phylum Pseudomonadota; class Gammaproteobacteria; order Beggiatoales; family Beggiatoaceae; genus Albibeggiatoa. Next base: position 18,449 of record CAYMCP010000064.1, read on the forward strand.
TTGTGGTATGACGAATATCATCAACATGGCAACGCTGCCGATACCGACTGTTAATAAAATCATTGGATAAATCATAGACGATATAACTGTGCGTTTTGCTTCGTCAGCATTAGCGAGAAAATTTGCTAATTTGGGCAATAATTTTTCCAAAATTCCTCCTTCTTCGCCTGCATGAACCATATTGATATACATGCGTGAAAAAATATGGGGATAATTTTGTAGTGCATCGGCAAGGCTTTGACCCTCTTTCACATCCGTGCGCAAATCTGCAACCAATTGTTGTAATGCAGGTTTATTTGTAATACCTTCTAGTAAAATCAATGCCCGATCAATCGGAATTTTGGCTTCAACCAAAGTCGTCAAACCGTCTGTAAAATCAATTAAATCACGGTTGCTAATTTTACTGCTTCCGAAGCTTAATACATTACCTGTTTCGTTAGCTTGTTGATCAATTTTGAGCGGAATCAATTGCTGACTCTGCAATGAGAGCACTACAGCTTGCTCACTTTCTGCGCTTAATTGACCATATTGGATATTGCCTTCAATGTCACAGGCTTGATATTCGTACTTATGCACAATCTTTCTCTTTATTAATCAAGCTCGAATGTTTTTCTATCGAAATAAGCTATTGTAGCAAATTTTCAATTTTTGATTGCTGAATCTTATCCAAATGAACAAGCGAAAATCTACTCATCCAATTGGAGCAAAATATAAGTAAAATGTAATGTGATGTTTTTCAATGGTTCGGACACTTTTTTAAAGCATATAATAAAATCAATAACTTACGAAAGAACGCTTATATTTGTAACTTATTGAAATATTTAATAATTCACAAAAACTGTCCGAAGTATTGTTTTTAAAAATGTGCCGCAGCCCATAGACTTAAAGCTGATAAAGTTAGAGTCGGATTGCTTGGCGAGGCGGTGGGGAAAGTGCTGCTACCTAATATCCATAAATTATTGATTTGATGAGATTTTAAATATTTATCTACCAAAGCAGTTGCAGCGTCATTGCCCATCATGGTTGTGCCTAAAATATGTCCTTCCGTTTGGCTAGGTGTGCCAAATTCTAACATTTCAACTGGTAAAGGCGATAATACTTTAGATAAATTTTGTGCAAGTTTATCTATGCTGCGTTGCGCGTAAGTCGAAATGGAAACATGATTAATAATAGGTTGATACGGTATAGTTAGATCGAAACGTACTGTATTTTGCTCACTAGGTAAATCTTCAAAGATACATTTAAATATAGCTAATTGTCGCCATTTACCAAAATCTGCACGCAAATGTGGCACATTACGATGCTCTAGTAAACAGGCTGCATACTCTTTGCGGTGTTCGCCGTCATACAGCATGTAACCATTAGCATTAATACTGGTGCTACCCTGATAATTATCGACACCGTCCAAATACGCTTTTACAGTGATACTCACTTGCTCATGCAAACGTTTACCTAAATTTGGATGTCGAATCCCCGAACGTAATAATAAAAAAGGGTTAAAAAAAGCATTAGCTGCTAAAATGACACTGTCAGTTTGTACAATTTTTTCAATCTGTTCTTGTTGATAAATGACACCCGTTGCTACTTGATTGCTAAATTCGATAGTAGTCGCTTGTGCTTGGGTGCGCAATTCAACGCGCGGGTCGGTATATATCGTTTGCAACTCATTTTGTATAGTGAATTTTGCATCAATAGGACATAAACCGCATATACTGGAATTACAACAAGCTGGACGATTTTTTGTTGCTTGTCGCGCTCTCGCTGTTGGTTGAGCAAAATATAAATTAGGATATGCTTGTTTTAAAATCTGGTCTGGTTGGCTAAAACGGTGCGCGATTTGAGGTAGCGGTTGCGAACGCGGATAAGGGGCTTGATTTTCGCCTGCAACATGTAAAATTTGTTCTGCTTGATTGTAAAATGGCTCTAATTCATCATAACTAATTGGCCAATCTACTCCAACACCGTAACGTGATTTAAGCGCGAAATCATTAGGTAAAAAACGCGGCGTACACGCCCACCAAGCCGCCGATGTACCGCCGAATGCTGGCGTATAAATCCACTTTTTATTTGGAGTTTGATTAATAAAGCTATCTTTAAATTCCATTTCTACCAGACGCTGGTGTTGTACCCGCCAAGCATGAGTATAAGCTTTTCCTTGTTCCAGTACTAAAATCCGGCAATTTTTTGTAGCGCGTTGCAAATAACCATGTAGAAAAAAGCTCGCAGCAAAGCCACTGCCAATAATGACTATATCAAATTTTTGATTTTTTTCATTCATCCGATTGCCTCCAAATTAAAGTGTAGAAGTACAACATTTTATCTCACATTGGGCAGGGTCAGGCTGTGGGGTTTGATATATTTGTAGGACGCTGGTGCGTCCTCATTGGGTGACGACGCAGTGCATCGTCACAAGGAAAATAGCTACAAGATTTTGATTCACAAGGGAATAGAGATAAAGCATGCCTTGTCTCTACAGAGGGTAGTTTAGTGATTACCGTTATTTCAAACTTATCTAAACCTATCCATAGATAACTATTTATCGATT
>CAYMCP010000065.1:0-20500 GCA_964388965.1 uncultured Thiotrichaceae bacterium
GTCCTGATTTATTGTGAGTTGCAAATATAGCGTAAAATTTTCATCTGAACTGCGTCACGCCTAATGTTTAAAATAAATGAATATTAATCTAAAGAGACAAGGTTTTGTCAAAATCGGATTTATAAAAAGCGTTACTTAAAAATACTCGAATAGGAACACAAAATAGTATTATGGAACTGATACAGAAAGCCATCGCGCAGGGTTTAATTGCTTTAAGTGAAGATGGAAAAAACATCACTTATTCGCATCAAAACAAAAAATACCGTTATTCTGACCCCGAAGAACAAGTTCGTGCTGAAAATTATTGTTCTTTGGTTTTGGTTTATGGTTATCCTGCCAAACTGATTGATTTTGAAGTGAAAGTGCCGCACCGCACACCCAATAATTTAGCGGATATTGTCGTTTATGAAAATGCCGAATTTACCGCGCCGTATATTGTGGTGGAATGCAAAAAACCCGATATTTCCGAAGCTGAATTTACCCAAGCCATCGAACAAGGTTTTGGCAATGCCAATTCGCTAAAAGCTAAGTTTTTATGGGTCACAGAAGGCACAAAAGAAAACTTTTTTAATGTCTCCGATTATGCCTCGATGGAGCGGGAAAAAAATAAAATTGCCGATTTGCCGCGTTTTGGTCAAACCAAAGTTAGCGATTTTAAATATGTGAAAGGTGGCAAAGAGGGTTTTGAATTGGAAACCTTAAAAGAAAAAGAACTCACGCAACTCTTTAAAAAAGCCCATGACGCATTATGGGCAGGCGGTAAACGCGACCCATCGCAAGCCTTTGATGAATTAGACAAGCTGATTTTTTGCAAAATTTGGGATGAACGCAAACCGCGTAAAAACGGCGAACCCTATCATTTTCAAATATTTACCAGCGACAAAGGCACGGATAAATTATTGGAACGGATTAAAGCGATTTATGCCGAAGGTCGCGCAAAAGATGCTGAAGTGTTTAAAGAAGATATACGCCTGAGCAACCAAGAATTGCAAACGGTGGTCGGTTATCTCGCCCCAGCTAATTTGAATAAAACCGATTTAGACAGCAAAGGACGCGCCTTTGAAACTTTTATGGGCAATTTCTTTCGCGGTGAATTTGGGCAATTTTTCACTCCGCGCTCGATTGTAAAGTTCATTATTGACTGCTTGCCAATAGCGCATAACAGTTTTGTATTAGATACCTCTTGTGGCAGTGGTGGTTTTTTGTTGTATGCGCTGGATAAAGTCAGAAAACAAGCCGATGATTATCACGCGCAAAACAGCAAAGAACACTTTAATGACTATTACAGGAAGAGTGGGAACGTCAGCAGTAATTAAAGCAGATATTTTACCCGCTAATATTAATCAGCATATTGTTTGCCTAAGATTAAAAAATAAAGGTTGTTTGCCTGAATACTTAGCTTTTTATCTAAACAGTTACGCGGGAACAATATTAAGCAATCGCAGCGTTACAGGCGGAACTAGAATAGCTCTTGATTATTCAGCAATTAAAAAGATAAAAATCCCACTTCCCCCACTCAAAAAACAAACCGACATCGCCAATCACATTAACGACATTCGACATAAAGCAAAGCGATTACAACAAGAAGCCGAGTTAGAATTGGAAAACGCCAAACAACACGTTGAAAAATTAATTCTTCAAACCGCTTAGGCTTGCTCTATGCGAGGATGCACAAAATACTAATTTTGATCTAATATAAATTGATATAACTTGTTTTTACTCATCCCAGTGATTTGACTGGCTAATTTAGCAGCTTTTTTTAAAGGCAATTCTTGTAATAAAATGGTTAATAATCGCTGTGTATCCGCGTCAATTTCAGCTTGCACTTTACTATCCATCCCTTTGATAATAATGACAAATTCACCTTTTTGGTGTGTAACATCTGCTTGTAGCCACGCTAATAGCTCAATTAATTCACCATACTTGACAGTTTCAAATATTTTGCTGATTTCTTTGACTAATACCGCAATACGCTGTGCGCCAAAAATTTCTATCATGTCATGTATACAATTTTCAATTCGATGCGGTGCCTCATAAAATGCTAGCGTATAAGGCTGAGTAGCCAAGTCTTTTAATACCTGTTGACGCGCCATTGCTTTCGATGGCAAAAAACCCGCAAAATAAAACTTATCCGCACTTAAACCACTTACTGATAATGCACTAATCAACGCACTTGCGCCGGGAATAGGGCTGACTTGAATACCTGACTCATGCGCTAATTGTATTAAATGGTATCCGGGATCACTGATTAATGGCGTACCTGCGTCACTAACTAAAGCAATATCTTCACCTTGTTGTAAACGTTTAATTAATTGTGTTGCAATCTGTTTTTCATTATGCTCATGTAAAGCTTGTAGTGCAGTCGGAATCGAAAAATGATTTAATAACACTTTGGTATGTCGAGTATCTTCGGCTGCAATCAGACTTACTGTTTTTAAAATAGATTGCGCTCTAGGGCTAAAATCTTGTAAATTTCCAATTGGTGTTGCAACAACATATAATGTGCTCACGGCAGCATACTCCATTTAATACATTGAACAGGAACTTTCATACTATCATGTTAACGCGGACATTCACTTTTTTATGCTTATTGCTGGTAGCAGGATGCGTACAAATTCCATTAAAAAAACAGCCAGAATCCGAGCAACTTCAACCACCACCCAATCCAACGAGTCGAGCAGAAGCATTTGAAGTACAAGCAAATTATACTGAGGCAGCGCGTGAATACCTACGTTTAGCATATCAATCAAATCCTCCAACTCGCCAAGCTTATCAATTGTCAGCAATGCGTGCTTATTTAAAAGGAGATTATGTTGAGGAAGCAAAAGCTGAGTGGGCACGTTTTAATTTGCAACAAAGTTTTGGTTTACAAGTACCATTACAACTAGTATACGCCCAATTTTCTATTGCAGATCGTCGTTTTGATCAAGCATTTAACTATTTGAAAGCCATAGGTAATCCTCAAACTTTACCACCTAAATTACAGATAGATTACTATGAAGTATATGCCAAAATCTTAGAGCAACAGAGACATTACCTTGATGCTGCTAAACAACGCATTATTTTAGATAAATTGTTACCCGCGCAGTCTACGGTATTAATCCAAAATCAGCAGGTATTGTGGGATAACTTGCAACGTTTATCTCCAAATGAATTAAATACGATTCCGCAAACAGTAGGCGATGTATTATCGGGCTGGGTGAATCTGGCGCGTATTGCTAAAACGGCTAATCAAAAAACGGTGCAACAAGTCGTAACAGATTGGCAGACACAATTTCCAAATCATCCCGCCAACACAACATTTGCACCCAAATTGGTCGAATCAGTGCTTTCCTTACCACCTCAGCCCAAGCAAATTGCTTTATTATTGCCTCTAAGTAGCCGCTTTCAAACTCAAGCTGAAGTCATACGCGACGGCTTTTTAGCGGCATACTATGAAGTAGCTGACGCATCGAAACCTAACGTGACTGTACATGATGTCGGTCAAGACAATGTAACAGAAGTATTTAATAAAGTCGTACATGAAGGCGCAGATTTTGTCGTGGGACCGTTGCAAAAAGACAATATAATGAAATTGGTGCAAAATCAAACAAGTATGCCTGTCCCAACGCTATTGTTAAATACTCTTCCAACTGCGGTGAATATTCAAAACTTATATCAATTTTCCTTATCACCAGAAAATGAAGCGCAGGAAGTAGCAGAAAAGGCTTGGGCTGATGGTCATCGTACTGCATTAGTGCTCGTGCCAGAAAATAGTTGGGGTTCGCGTGTACTCAAAGCTTTTCAAACCGCGTGGCTACAGCGTGGTGGTCAAATAGCCTTATCGCAAGCCTATGACGAAGAGGTAAACCGAGCAATTGATTTTATCGTTAATAATCAGGTTACTGCGGATATGGTATTTATTGCTGCTTATCCAAAATTCGCCCGTTTGATTCAGCCTTTTTTAAAGCGTTATTATTCCAGTACGTTACCGATTTACAGCACTTCTCACACCTATTCGGGTACGCCTGACCCACAGATGGATATTGATTTAGAAGGTGTTATTTTTGGTGATATGCCTTGGGTGTTGTCACCTGACGCTCGTGGTCAGCGGTTGCAACAGGCTTTAATGACATCTTTTCCAGATAAATTATTAGAATTTAAGCGTTTATTTGCTTTTGGTATAGACGCGCATTCATTAGTGACTCATTTACAGCAGTTTAATTTACAGCCTTATTCATTATGGCAAGGACAAACTGGACAATTATTTTTAGATAATCAACAACGATTCTGGCGTAAATTATTATGGGCTTATTTTCATCAAGGGCGGGTACAGTTGCTAAATGGTTCGGATGCGTGGGATATTACGACACCAAAACCAGATGCAATTAAGAGAATTGAACCTGAAACTTTGCCAAACACGAATGCTCCAACATCTAGTAATGGTGCTGTGAGTTTGCCAGTTGAACGGTCTAAGACAATTGAGCCGATTACAAATGAAACGGTAAATAATTTAAGCGTTGGTAATGCGGGTAGTTTGACAACAAAATCAGTTACGAAAGAAACGAAAGAAGAAACGAGAGAAGCAGTCGAGGATGTGACGGCTGTACCCGATGCTGCACCGGTTAGATTATTAAATCATCCCAATTGAAATCATCCCAATTGAGTGAGTTAGCGCAAATTAGCGTTATGTTTTCAGAAATATTGTAGCTATCCAGAAGTCCCTAGACCATGCCTTGCTTTTCGGCGAGACGCTTGGATAAATAACTGTGGTTCGTCGGTATCCGCGCTACTGATAAACTTTTGATTAAGTGCAACACCACATAAGTTGCCCGCAATATTTTATTACGGGCTTTTTTGGTAGGTTAAGCGACTTTCTTCAAAAATTAAGGATTAATCACAACCCGACCATCTTTAACTGCGCCTGTGGTTTCATCAATCACGCCTACTTCTTTGATATAAGCAATAATTTCATTACGATACACCAAACCAGTATCATTTTTTGCTAAACTCGCAATATTAAATCCAATTACGCCGTCTGGCAAACCTGCGCCAACTTTTTCACCTTTCCAACCTTCGCCGCCGCGTAACGCAATATAATCACCAAACGCAACATTAAAACGTTTATCTAGTAAATTCTCAATTGGCTCACCCTTAAAAGTAATATTTTCCGCAATGGCTTGTGTCGCGTCAGCATTTAATTTGATGCTATAACGCAAATCTTTTGAGAAATGCAAGAAACCACGAGAAATATAACCACTTAAATTTAAAGCATTTTCACCTTGTAATTCCTCTGGGCGAACAACACGTTTTGCATTACTTTCAACCAATTGTTTAACTTGCGCTCCAGTCATAGGTGTCACAACAATCATATCAGCAAATGGCATCACATCATACCAACTGTTAAAAGTGATTTCCTTACCCGGTTCAATACCCGCATTCACACCAGATGCGTTAAACGCTGCAATATCCACTTTTTGACTTTGACCGTCCTTACTTGGGAAAGTTTCACTTTGTACGACTATCGCATCGTTCATAAAATTAGCAATCGCACTTTCACCAACATAACGATCATTAATAGTTTGAGTATGGCTTAAATCATCCGACGTACCGCTCATGCCAAGCACTTGTTGTAATTTATCTTCCAACATTGCATACAAAGGCTGCATCACCGTCGTTTCAAATTCTGCGTCATAATCATCATCACGCTCTAAATTAGCATAATTGGGATTATCTTCTGTTACACGATTATCACGATTTTTTAATGCAATCAAGCGAGAAGTCATTTGATAACGCAAGCCTTGTGTCGTTTGTACTAAATCAAAACTTGCTTCACCTAAATTACTACCTTTGGCTTTTGCCTGTAGAATAGGCACACTATTAACCATTGTTAGCAAACCATTATCGTTTAAATTCAAGTGCATGTGACCACCAATTATGACAAGTGGTTTATTCGTCAATTGCGAGGCGAGTTCAGCAATTTCCACATCACCAACTGTCAATTCATGACGCGGTTGATTATTTGGCAATTCACCGTTATAGCCAATATGGGTTAATAAAATGATGACATCAGATATTTCATCTACATAACGCATTGTATTAGCTAATGTTTGTAAAATATCACCCGAATCTAAATTAGGGTCATCTTTACTACGCAGCAAAGTTTCTTGTTCAGTGGTTAGACCAATCACGCCAATACGCAAACCTTTAGCAACACCAACAATTGCAGGGACATAATGCTCATTAGTCAAATTTTGCGAGCCGTAAAGATTAGCGGACAAGACTGGAAAATTAGCACTGGTTTCAATCATTTTAGCCAGTAATGCCGAACCTCTGTCCAATTCATGATTACCAATTACTGCCGCGTCCAAACCTGCTGCTGAATAGGCTTTATAAGCGGGACTTATTTGAAAACTGTCTACATCGTAGCCTAATAATTCATCTAAAGGATTACCGATATGATCATCGCCTGCGGATAAAAATAATACGATTTCATTAGGATTATTCGCTGCTTGCTCACGGGCTTGCTTGACGATTTTAACCATTTGCGAAAAATAGTGCGTATCGCCTTTTGTTGCGTGCGCTACTCGTAAATTATTATGCAAATCATTGAAATGATAAATTTTTAATTTGATTGTCTCACCGAGTTTCAATTGCTTAGTCGGTGCTTTGGTGCTGGTGGCAACGGTAAAATCTTTGTGCATTTGCTCAAAACCTGTCACTACGTCGCCTTTTAATGCAAAGAGTTTTTCAAATGTACCATTAGGATTTGGCGCAATTTCATTCAAACTCACGACATTAGTCGTATCAATGGGTTTTGCGCTATTAAATTGCCATAACATGCTGTTTTGATCGGAAGCGGCATAATTTAAATTGACTAAATATTTTTGCCCTGCCGTATCTTGAATTGGAAAATTTAAGTTAAATAAATCATCCAAATACGCGCATTGTCCTACACTCGGCGTACAAGTGCTATTAGTGAACTGATTTAATTGCCAGTAATAATTTTCATCAGTATTTCTGTCAGTTGCAAATTCCAACGTAAAATTAAATTGTTGCTCGTTCAAAATCACGCAAGGCGCGACAACGGCAGAATTTTGCTCTAATTGCGCAACGTTGCAAGTTTCAGCGTAGCTCGTAGATTGAAACATTAAAAATAGTAACATTAAAAATATAGGGTAAAGCACAACACTCTCCTTTGTTTTAGGAACAAATCGAGCGACATAGTATACTAGAGTTAAATTAAACAGATATGACGATTTCGTGACAATTAACATCCGTTATAGCAAAGGTTAGATAGTGGTTATTTGTAAGAATTGCTTATGCTTATCCACACTTATTCAATCTGTTGCCGATTTTACTTGCCTGCATAACTCACTCAAGCTTGCTTATATAAATTCCATTCAATCGGTTTATGTTTTGCCACTCGTACCAATCGAATGAAAAAATTGACGGTTGAAAAAATAAACGTCAGAAAAAAACCCGTTGTAGCACGTTCCAAACTACCACGCACATATATTTCATTAAAACCTAACTGTAAAATATTATTCAATAAATGCTGAAAATGTGGCGTAATTGTTGGCGTGAATAAAAACAAAGTTAGTGAAATGACAAAAGTAAATATAATGATAAATGCCTCGCTTTTATTATCCATAAATGCGACCAAAAACGGATCATCTAAAATGCGTCCTTGAAATGTTGGATGTTCATGCCCAACTTGACGCTCAATTGCTTTAATATCTTCGTCAATATCTATCCAAATTTTGCAGAGTTTTTTATCTGCTTCAGTTTTAGTTTTAGGTTTAATCAATAAATTTTTATGCTTCAATCGCAAATAAATATTTTCACAAGTTCGCACTGCAACGCCAACAGTTGACGCACCAATACGGATTGCAATTGAATCCAAATTAGTTTTGCTGACTAAAAAATGTTGTCGTGTACGTGATTCAAAACCTAACATCACAACTTGATGTCTTTCAATTTCTACCAATGCAGGCGGCATTTCTTCCAAAATGATTTGAATATATTTCTCAGCTATTTCAATAGGATATTCAGTCAAACGGTTACTTAATCCAGCCGCTTCAAACAAAGCAATAATATCTTTATCCTCAAATTTTTTCTGAACACCGCTCGAACAATTCAACGTTGCGTCAATTACTATGCGCATATTAAGCTCCTAGTTAGAATGATTTTAGAGTTATAAAGCTAATATAAATGATATGCGAATGAATAAACAAATTATTTGCTAAGTTATCTCAGGAATTGAAACATCATGTAATTATTTAGCTCAAGATGTCAAAGGCATCATTATGTGGCATACTTTGAAGAAATTGCCTAACTCTCTAAGCTCCCTCCTATAAGCAGGGTGTATAAATATTAACAAAATAGGATCAGTGACCCATTATGAATATAGATTTACATACATATCCAAATGAAACCGGACATTTTGGTATTTTTGGCGGTAAATTCGTCGCAGAAACGTTGATGCAACCATTAGAAGAGTTGCGTTTAGCGTATGAAAAATATCTAAATGATTCTGAATTTTTAGCGGAATTAAACGATAATTTACATCATTTTGTTGGTAGACCTTCACCACTATATCATGCAGTACGCTGGTCAACACATCTAGGTGGTGCGCAAATCTATCTCAAACGTGAAGATTTAAACCATACCGGTGCGCATAAAATTAACAATGCTACTGGTCAAGCTTTATTAGCAAAACGCATGGGTAAAACGCGAATTATTGCTGAAACAGGTGCAGGTCAACATGGCGTGGCGACAGCGACGGTAGCGGCTAGGATGGGCTTAGAATGTATAGTGTACATGGGTTCTGAAGATATTAAACGTCAGACTTTAAATGTGTATCGCATGAAATTACTCGGTGCGGAAGTTGTGCCCGTTACATCGGGTTCTAAAACTTTAAAAGACGCGCTTAATGAGGCAATGCGAGATTGGGTAACAAATGTAGATAACACGTTTTACATTATCGGTACGGTGGCAGGTCCACACCCTTACCCAGCAATGGTGCGTGATTTTCAGACAATTATCGGACGTGAAGCACGACAACAAATTAAAATTCAAGCGGGTACATTACCAGATGCCTTAGTTGCTTGTGTTGGTGGTGGTTCTAATGCAATTGGTTTATTTTATCCATTTTTAAATGATGATTCAGTGACAATTTACGGCGTAGAAGCAGGCGGCGATGGCTTAGAAACTGGTCGTCATGCCGCACCGTTGTGCATGGGAAAACCCGGCGTATTACACGGCAATCGAACCTATTTAATGGCAGATGAATACGGTGAAATTCTCGCAACTCACTCAATTTCAGCAGGTTTGGATTATCCCGGTGTCGGGCCTGAACATGCGTGGTTAAAAGATGTAGGTCGCGTTAATTATGTATCAGTCACAGACCAAGAAGCGTTGACCGCATTTCATGAATTAACTCGCATCGAAGGTATTATGCCAGCTTTAGAGTCAAGTCATGCTCTGGCTTATGTGAAAAAACGTGCGCCCAAAATGCACCATGATCAAATCATTATTGTCAACTTATCTGGTCGTGGTGACAAAGATATTCATACCGTTGCACAATTGGACGGCATTAAAGTCTAAAAATGTTAAGATTATTAAAATCGATTTTAGGCTAAGTTATTCGCTATAAGTTTGTTACAATAAAATTTTTATCTAAAATTAGGGGGATGTTGATATGTCATTGATTAAATCTACCGTCGTGGCGATAACGTTCAGTTTAGCCACTCAAGTTTACGCTAAAACGACCTTTACCCAAGCGTGGACTTTAAACGAAGGCTTAGATAGACCAGAATCTGTGGCTTATGACGCAAAACGTGGACACTTATATGTATCAAATGTGCAAGGTGAGCCATTGGGAATGGATGGTAAAGGGTATATTTCTATCATCAGTTTAGAAGGTGAAACACTAGACGCGGCTTGGATTGCAGAAGGTTTAAACGCACCTAAAGGTATGGCTGTAACAGAAAAAACGCTATATGTATCTGATATTAATGCGTTAGTTGCTATTGATATTGATAAAGCTGAAATCACACAACGTTACACTGTCGAAGACGCAATATTTTTAAATGATGTAACCGTAGACGAAAAAGGTAACGTATACGTGTCTGATATGTTTAAAAATAGAATTCACTGCTTATGTGATGGTCAATTCTCAATATGGGTAGAAGATGATGCTTTGGGCAGTCCTAACGGCTTACTTGCTGAAAAAGAACGTTTAATTGTTGGTAGTTGGGGCAATCGTACTGAAGGTTTTGAAACTACCGAAAAAGGTTATTTAAAAGTCATCGCCTATGATGACAATAGTAAAATTTTACCGCTGGGCGCGACCGAACGTTTTGCAAATATAGACGGTATAGCGGCAGACGGTGCGGGTGGTTATTTTGTTACGGATTGGAAAGCAGGTAAATTATTTGCCGTCGATACAAACGGTAAAGCAGAACATTTGATGAATTATCCTCAAGGCTCTGCTGACCTGACTTATATTCCAGAAAAAGGTTTATTACTCGTACCAATGATGCTAGATAAACAGGTTAAAGCATTTAAAAAGCACTAACGCTTTATTTAAAAAGGATATTCCCATGTGTTTAGGTATTCCAATGCAAATTGTTGAAATTGAAGGTTTTAATGCACGTTGTAGCGCGAAAGGTGTAGAAAGAGATGTTAGTTTATTTATGCTTCAACACGAAACTTTGCAAACAGGCGATTTTGTGATGGTGCATGTCGGCTACGCGATTCAAAAAATGACTCAACAGGAAGCTGATTCAACGTGGGAATTACTCGATGAAATTTTGAGTTTGGAAGATGAGGCACTTAGTCGTGCATGAATTGTCTATTTGCCAAGCCTTAATGAGCCAAGTAGAAACAATTGCAGCACAACATCAAGCTGGTAAAGTGACTTGTATTACGGTACAAATTGGTGTATTGAGCGGTGTTGTGCCTGAATTATTAACTCAAGCGTTTACCATTGCCAGAGCGGGTACGATTGCAGAACAAGCAAGATTAATTACGGAAACATTACCAATAAAAATACGTTGTCGTCAGTGCGGTGCTGAAACGGAAGCTTGTGCGAATCGTTTGTTATGTGGTGAATGCGGCGATTGGCAAACGCAATTAATCAGTGGTGAAGAATTATTACTTGCCAGTGTCGAATTGGAAGAAATAAACCGTAGTACAAATTAATAGTGTTTTTTACTGAAATGCAGCTAAAACGCTCTAAATAATAATTTTAATCTAATTAATAACTTTTTTATTAAACATAAATCACTAAATAATTGAAGGCTTTATTTTATGGAAACAGATATTTTAAATACAATTGCGCTAACATTAGGCACAGGCTGGGCAAGTGGTTTAAATATTTATGCTGCTGTCTTAATGCTAGGAATATTAGAAGTGACTGGACAAACAACGTTGCCAGAAGGATTGGCGATTGTGTCTCATCCGCTGGTTTTAAGTGCGGCGGCTATTATGTACGCTGTGGAATTTTTCGCGGATAAAATACCCGGATTTGACAGTATTTGGGATTCAATTCATACCTTTATTCGCATTCCACTAGGTGCATTGTTAGCGGCGGGTGCGGTTGGTGATTTGGGTATGGCAGCCGAATTAGCAGGTTTAATTTTAGGAGGTGCACTAGCGACAGGCAGTCATGCAACAAAAGCAGGTGGTCGCATATTACTAAATACTTCACCCGAACCTGTAACCAATTGGACAGCCTCCGTAACTGAAGATGCCGCCGTTTTTGGTGGATTGTGGGCTGCAATTTACCATCCTTGGGTTTTTATTGGTATACTCACATTATTTATTTTATTGATGATTTGGCTATTACCTAAAATTTGGACAGGTATTAAAACCGTGTTTGCCGCTATTGCACGTTTATTTGGCGCAAAGTCAACGACAATAAACGAATAATGTTTTTAACCAATTTGTTGACTGCATCAAGCTGTAAAGCCATTAGTTTTAACTATATAGGTGCGAGATTCGTATCGTAATAAATTTAGCTTGCTGTATCACGCCGTAATAGGTTATCCTTATAACTCTATTTATAGTTTCTATAAAATTATTTGATGGAAAATCTATAGCTTGTTCACTGTAATAAGGGTGAAGGATGAATATACACGAATATCAAGCGAAAAAACTTTTTGCCGATTATGGCATTCCTGTCCCCCGCGGACATCACGCTTCCAGTCCCGAAGAGGCAAAACAGCAAGCCCAATTATTAGGTGGTCATGCTTGGATGGTTAAAGCACAAGTTCATGCGGGTGGACGCGGTAAAGCAGGCGGTGTTAAACGCGCCGTGAGTCTCGACGAGGTCATAACATTTACTAAAAATATGATCGGTACGCGGCTCGTGACTCACCAAACGGGCACAGATGGTCAACCTATCCGCTCTGTTCTTATTGAATCCCCCTCGAATATTGCCGCTGAGCTTTACCTTAGTTTTGTTGTTGATCGTGCGACTAAACGAGTCGCTATTATCGCCTCGACTGAAGGCGGTATGGACATTGAAGCGGTCGCAGAGGAAACACCAGAAAAAATCATTACTCGCACGATTAATCCTATTGTAGGTATTCAAGGCTATCAGTGCCGTGAAATTGCATTTGCACTTGGTTTAAAAGCCGATCAAGTTAAACAAATGACTAAAATCTTGTCCGGTTTATATAATTTATTCATTGATAAAGATTTGAGTTTAGTTGAAATTAACCCATTAATCATTACTGCTGAAGGTGATTTAATGGCGTTGGACGGTAAAATTAACGTGGACGACAATGCTTTATATCGTCATGATGATATTGCTGCTTTATATGACCCCTCCCAAGAAGATGAAAAAGAGCACAAAGCCCGTGAATTTGATTTAAATTACATTGCATTAAATGGTGATATTGCATGTATGGTTAATGGTGCAGGTTTGGCAATGGCAACGATGGATATGATTAAATTAAGTGGTGGTGAACCTGCTAACTTTTTGGATGTTGGTGGCGGCACTAATGAGGAAAAGGTTAAAGAAGCCTTTAAACTTATTTTATCTGACAGCAAAGTTAAAGTTATTTTAATTAATATCTTAGGCGGTATTGTTAAATGCGATTTGATTGCCGCCGGTGTGATTAATGCAATTAAGGAAACAGCCACGCAATTACCTGTTATTGTTCGTTTAGCGGGTACACGGGTCGAAGAAGGAAAAGCATTACTAAAAGCCAGTGGTTTATCAGTCATTCCTGCTGATGATTTGAAGGATGGTGCTGAAAAAGCAGTTGCTGCGGCAAAAGGGGTATCAGTATGAGCGTATTGATTGATAAAAACACGAAAGTAATTTGTCAAGGCTTCACCGGTAAACAAGGTACATTCCACTCAGAGCAAGCCATCGCTTATGGTACGCAATTGGTTGGTGGTGTCACGCCGGGGCGTGCAGGACAAACTCATTTAGACCTACCAGTATTCAACACCGTGCGCGACGCCGTTGACGAAACCCAAGCGAATGCAACCATGATTTATGTGCCAGCACCGTTTGCCGCTGACGCAGTTTTAGAAGCCGCAGAAGGTGGTATCAAAATTATTGTATGTATTACAGAGGGTATCCCCGTATTAGACATGTTAAAAGTAAAAGCCGCATTAACTTCAGACTATCCCGATGTACGTTTAATTGGTCCGAACTGTCCCGGTATTATCACGCCTGAGCAATGTAAAATTGGTATTATGCCCGGTCCTATCCATAAAGCGGGTAGAGTGGGTATTGTTTCACGTTCTGGTACGCTGACTTACAAAGCGGTCAATCATACAACTAACAATGGATTAGGTCAAAGCACTTGTATTGGCATTGGTGGTGATCCCATTCACGGTATGAATTTTATTGATTGTTTAGAATTATTCCAAGCCGACCCGCAAACGGAAGGTATTGTAATGGTAGGTGAAATTGGTGGTACAGCGGAAGAAGAAGCGGCTGAATATATTCAATCCAATGTTACAAAACCGATTGTTGCTTATATTGCAGGCGTGACCGCACCACCGGGTAAGCGTATGGGTCATGCAGGTGCAATTATTTCTGGTGGGAAAGGTACAGCAGAAGATAAATTTAAAGCTTTGGAAGCGGCAGGTGTCAATATCGCCCGCTCACCAACAGATATCGGGGCTAAAATTTTAGAAGCATTAAGTTAAAATAAAATCTTACTCTCCAATGATAATGGTAAATGGTCATGAGGCTGTTTACCATTTTTTGTCCACTCTTTAATTTGATAATTCTACAGCTATTGTGCAGTGCACTATGCTAGATTTGAAGTCAACGTAATTTTTAAGCCTTTAAAATCAGTGATTACATCACACTATTTTTTGAATTAAAACAAAGATAACAATTTGATTTTGTAGAATATAGCTTTTATTAAATTGAACTCACATTATGCTGAACTTGGTGAAATCGCTATTTACAAAACTTATGCTTTATAATAACATTTTTGTGTGGTTGGCTTAACCAAATAGTTGATAATAAAAAAATTAGAATATTAACTGTCATTAACATGTAAAATAGCACTAGACTATAACAAAAGATTATGCGTATCATATATAATTCTTAATGTGTCTAATAAATAATGATGAAACACAAGTGTTTGAGTGTGTTATCAAATAGTCATAGTCCAAGCCATAATAGAAAAATTTGAATAAATTAAAGGGGGTGTTGGTATACACAAGCGTATTAATTTAAAGCCTTTTTAAACCCTTTTCTATATATCTAAACACTTAAAAATTACCAATCAAAGGAGTATTGCAATGCAACAAGACTTAGTCGAACGTATTAAAAGCAATCCTAAATATGCAGAACTAGTGAGTAAACGTACTAGTCTTGCGTGGATATTATCTATCATTATGTTAGTCACCTACTATGCTTTCATTCTAGTGGTTGCGTTTAACCCTAAATTTTTAGGAACAACAATTAGCGATACCTCAGTTATTACCATCGGTATTCCCATTGGAATTGCTATTATTCTTATCGCGTTTGTCTTGACCGGCATTTATGTAGTACGTGCAAACGGTGAATTTGACAGATTATCAAGAGAGATCAAGGAGGAGGCGAAGTGAGAAAATCTATTTTCGTGTGGTCTGCGGCACTACTAACCGCTTTTGCTGCAACCGGAGCAATGGCAGCAGGAGCATTAAGTGGCGAAGCTGAAAAGCAACCGCTTAATATTCCTGCTATTATCATGTTTTTGTTATTCGTAGCGGGCACACTAGGCATTACCTATTGGGCTGCACAACGTACTAAAACAGCAAAAGATTTCTATACCGCAGGTGGTGGTATCACGGGTTTTCAAAATGGTTTAGCGATTGCGGGAGACTACATGTCCGCAGCGTCTTTCTTAGGTATTTCTGCGTTAGTATATAGAAGTGGCTATGACGGTTTAATTTACTCCATTGGATTTTTAGTCGGCTGGCCTGTTATTTTATTCCTAATTGCAGAACGTTTGCGTAACTTGGGTAAATATACCTTTGCAGACGTAGCCTCTTACCGTTTAGCACAAACACCTATCCGTGCCTTATCTGCGTTTGGAGCATTATCAGTCGTATTGTTATACCTCATTGCGCAAATGGTAGGTGCAGGTCAATTAATTAAATTATTATTCGGCTTGCCTTATGAATATGCAGTTATCTTAGTTGGTGTACTGATGATTTTATATGTAACATTCGGTGGTATGTTGGCGACCACTTGGGTACAAATTATTAAAGCCGTTTTATTACTGTCTGGCGCGACCTTTATGGCAATTGCGGTATTGTATGGTTTCGGTTTCAGTTTTGAAGCCTTATTTCAAAAAGCTATCGAAATTAAAGGCGGCGATCATTCCATTATGGAACCCGGCGGTTTAGTTTCTGACCCTGTTTCAGCGATTTCCTTAGGTATTGCTTTGATGCTAGGTACGGCTGGTTTACCACATATTTTAATGCGTTTCTTTACCGTCTCTGATGCAAAAGAAGCTCGTAAATCAGTATTTTATGCAACTGGTTTTATTGGTTACTTCTACATGCTAACTTTCATTATCGGTTTTGGCGCGATTGTATTAGTCGCAACCAACCCCGCATATTTAACACCCGAAGGTGGTTTAATTGGTGGTAACAACATGGCAGCGATTCATTTAGCGCATGCTGTTGGTGGTAATATTTTCTTGGGCTTTATTTCTGCGGTAGCCTTTGCGACAATTTTAGCGGTTGTATCCGGCTTAACGTTAGCGGGTGCGTCTGCAATTTCTCATGACTTGTATGCAAGCGTTATCATGGCAGGTAAGATCAACGAAGCCAAAGAAATGGCAATTTCCAAAATGGCGACCGTAGTCTTAGGTATCATAGCGATTTTACTAGGTATTGCCTTTGAAAAACAAAATGTTGCATTTATGGTCGGTTTAGCATTTGCGATTGCTGCTAGTGCAAATTTCCCAGTATTATTCTTATCAATGTACTGGTCTAAATTGACTACTAATGGCGCATTCTTTGGTGGTTTGTTAGGTTTGATGACTGCGATTATATTAGTCGTTACAGGTCCTATCGTTTGGGTTGCCATCTTAGGCTACGAAGAGGCTTTATTCCCATATAAATACCCAGCACTATTTTCAGTAACAGTGGCATTTACAGGTATTTGGTTGTTCTCTATCATGGACAATAGCGAACGTGCTAAGATAGACAGAGCTGCATTTGAAGCACAAAATGTCCGTTGTCAAACGGGTATTGGTGCAGAAGGGGCTTCTAGCCACTAAGTAACAATAAAATCATCATAAAATCCCTACGAACCAAGAAATTTGTAGGGATTTTTTGTTTTTTTGTTTTGATGGATTATGCGCAATAGCGTATTGCAGCTCACATTGGGCAGGGCTTAGGTTGTGGAATTTGATATATTGCAGCGACACCATTCCAAAATAGCCACAAGATTTTGATTTGCATGAAAATTCCGTTAGTTAAGCAAAATACTGAGAGTGCGTAGAACGAGGGTTAAACAAATATTGTTACCTTAAATTACTTACAAAAAGAGTAACTACCACCACGTATCAATGACTGCAAAATCAATAGCCTAAAATACAGATCACCTTTTGTAATCCTGCCCAATATGCGTATTAAGATTATGCCTTACGAGTTATTTTAAATTTGCTGAGACTGTCGAAACGAGAAAAAATTAATTTTTAATCCATTGTTTAATTGTTGCGTGCAATTGCGGCAGCATTCTCGCCGTACATACTTTTATATCCAAATCTTTAGCGCGTTGCATATCCCAATTGGACAAAGGATGATAGCTGACTAACATTGTTTTAGCCCGTATATCACCAAATAAACCTTTTAATGTGTCCAATTTATATAAAATCTCACTGCCCGGACTATCTGGATGTTCGCTATGGGTATGAAAACGCTTAGTTTTACATTCAATAATATATAGATGGTTATTTGCTAAAAAAGTAACATCCATTTCATTTTTAACCACCTGTCCAGTATTATCGCGTCCAACCTCAACGCTACAACCTACATCTTGAATTTCCGCAATTTCCTTACGCAAACCATAAACAATACTAAAGGTATGATTTTCCAGCCAACCACCATTAACAAAAAATCGCGCTTCTTCGTTAGGAAAATGTAAGCACTGATAACGATATTCTAAAACACCTTCTGCTTGTAAGCGTTGAATCAAAACTTGTAATTCATGCCAATCTTGTTGACTATTAGACAATTGAGGCGTTTGTAAAGTTTGTTCTGCCTGTTGTGCAAGCCAATTTAATGCTGCCAAAGGTTTAGCTAATCTTTCTGCGTTTTCGACCAACTCATTAGTTAATTGCCGTAAATGTTTTGCTACGCCGTGCTTACCTCCTTGACTGAGCACTGGTGCGCCATGCGCTTGTAAAAATGCCGGTAATTTTATCCGATCAGCGCAATTAATAGTTGGTAAATCTCGTTTGTGCATCCAAATCACATCATCTGTGTGTGGGTGAACGTAAAAAATAGGTCTAGCAAATTCAGTAAAAATTTCATACGCCACCATACTCATTGGACGTGTACCACCACTTGCATTCAGCGCAATATCATCCTGTTCGCGCTCAATTAATAACTCTAACATGCGTTCACGAATATGCTCAATATGCCAAGCATCTTGTAATAACCAATGTGATACCCTAATACCTGCTGTTTTTAATACAATTTCTAAATCTGTCGCACGCTGATTTTGGTTTGGCGCATAAACTAAAATCACTTCCTGAGGAGCAAGCTGTGGGTCTAAGGCGGGTGTAATATTGGCAATAGCTGTGTTGTAAACAAGGCAAACCTGAATATTAGATTTGAGCATAAAAACTGACCTTTACTTAATTGTAACAGTTATAAATTACCGATTTAAAAAATAAGGTTTAACGTAAAAAATTTAATTTATCGAATATTTGGATGAAGTATTTTGACATCCTCTCCATTCTTTACGATAGAGAAGATGTCAACTTTTTCCTACAGTAACAGATTAATTTCAAACTTGTTTTTCTTTCACACGCAATTTAATATGCAATTCACGCAATTGTGTATCAGTAGCGGGTGACGGCGCTGAAGTAAGCAAACAACTAGCAGTTTGAGTTTTAGGGAAGGCGATGACATCACGGATTGATGTTGCACCACTCATTAACATTACTAAACGATCTAACCCGAATGCAATTCCGCCATGCGGTGGGCAACCATATTTTAACGCATCCAATAAAAAGCCAAATTTTTCCCGTGCCTCTTCCTCACCGATGCCCAACAATTTAAATACTGCTGCTTGCATATCTGATTTATGAATACGAATTGAACCGCCACCGATTTCCGAACCATTCAAGACCATATCGTAAGCCCTTGATAAACAAGCTTTTGGGTCTGCCTGCAATTCGCTGACATCCACATTAGGCGCGGTGAAAGGATGATGTAATGATTCCCAACGCTTATCAGTTTCACTCCATTCAAACATGGGGAAATCCACAACCCATAATGGTTTCCAACCCTGCTCATTTAATTCTAAATCTTCGCCTAATTTCAAACGTAACGCGCCTAATGCTTCATTAACAATTTTAGCTTTATCCGCGCCAAAGAAAATTAAATCATCAGTTTCTGCCGCAGTCAGTTTTAAAATTTCTGCGATTGCATCATCTGGTAAAAATTTTAAAATTGGGGATTGTAAGCCATCGCGTCCTTTGCTTATATCATTAATTTTGATATACGCTAGACCTTTTGCACCGTAAATACCGACAAATTTAGTATAATCATCGATTTGCTTACGAGATAATTTTTTACAGCCTTGTGGTACTTTCAGAGCAGCAACACGACAATTTGGATCTTTAGCAGGTGCTGCAAATACTTTAAATTCAATATGTTGTAATAAATGTGCAACATCTTGAATTTCCAGTGGGTTACGCAAATCTGGTTTATCTGAACCAAAACGCTGCATAGCTTCCGTATATGACATAATCGGAAATGGATCGGGTAATGCTACATTTAAAATTTGCTTGAATAAGTGCCGAATCATATCCTCCATAATGCCACGCAATTCCACCTCATCGGTAAATGACATTTCAATATCTAACTGCGTAAATTCTGGCTGGCGGTCGGCGCGTAAATCCTCATCACGGAAACAACGCACAATTTGATAGTACCTATCCATGCCAGACATCATTAATAATTGCTTAAATAACTGTGGCGATTGCGGCAATGCGAAAAAATTCCCCTCGTGAGTACGACTTGGAACAAGATAATCTCTCGCACCCTCTGGCGTAGCTTTGGTTAGCATGGGGGTTTCTATTTCTAAAAAACCTTTATTATCCAAGTAATTACGCAATATATTATTAGTTTTAGCACGCATTTGGAAACGCCGTTGCATCAAAGGGCGGCGCAAATCGATATAACGATAACGCAAACGATGTTCTTCATGTACGGTTTCATCGTCCAATTGGAATGGTGGTGTTTCAGCCGTATTTAAAATTTCTAATTCTTTGCCTAATACCTCAATCATTCCGGTGGATAATTCTGGATTTTCAGTTCCTTCGGGACGATTTCGTACTTTTCCAATTACTTTTAATACATATTCGGTTCTGACCCTTTCCGCTAAAGCAAAAGTTTGTTCCGTGTCGGGATCAATGACTATCTGTACTAGACCACTCCGATCACGTAAATCAATAAAAATTACGCCACCATGATCACGCCGACGATGGACCCAACCGCATAAAGTAACTTCTTGAGCAATGAAAGACTCATTGACTTGTCCACAGTAGTGGCTACGCATAAAACTGTATTCCTTATTATTTTCGGACAAAAGACTTGAGATATTAAGAGGTGTGGAGCTTTAATGCAAGGGAAAACACTATTTACCCAGCAATTCTCATTTTAAATTTCATGAATGTCGTAGGACGCTGGTGCGTCCCACTGGGTGATAACGCGGTGCATCGTCACGAGTCAAAATACCCATACCTTTTAGTTTCTGAAAACTCCGAAAAACTATTCCAACGCAATTCCAGCATAGGCTTGCATCTGG
>CAYMCP010000066.1:0-20163 GCA_964388965.1 uncultured Thiotrichaceae bacterium
TATATACCTCTGGCACAACTGGTATTCCTAAAGGTGTGGTACGCGATAATGGTGGTCATGCAGTAGCAATGTATTGGTCGATGAAGCATGTTTATGACATGAATCCCGGTGAAATTTACTGGGCTGCGTCGGACGTGGGATGGGTTGTAGGACACTCCTATATCGTGTATGCACCATTACTTTACGGTTGTACGACGATTGTATACGAAGGTAAACCAGTCGGTACGCCAGACCCTGGTGCATTTTGGCGTGTCATTTCAACACATAAGGTTAATACTTTGTTTACCGCGCCTACCGCTTTTCGTGCGATTAAAAAGGAAGACCCTAGTGGTGAATATATTGGTCATTATGACTTAACCGGTTTCCGCGCACTATTTTTTGCGGGCGAACGTTGCGATCCAGCTACATTATTATGGGCACAACAGAAACTTAATGTACCCGTAATTGATCATTGGTGGCAAACTGAAACGGGTTGGGCGATTGCGGCAAATTGTTTGGGTATTGAAAAGTTAGAAGTTAAACCCGGTTCGCCCACTTGTGCGGTGCCCGGATTTAATGTCCAGTGTCTTAGTGAAGCCTCAGAGCCAATGGTCGGTAAAGAGAATATTGGTAATATCGTTATTAAATTACCTATGCCACCGGGATGTCTACCCACTTTATGGGGTAATGACCAGCGTTATGTGGATTCATACTTGAGTACGTTTAAAGGATATTATCTTACAGGTGATGCGGGTTATATTGATGAAAATGGCTATATTTGGATTATGAGCCGCATAGATGACATTATCAATGTTGCAGGACATCGTTTGTCTACTGGTAGTATGGAAGAGGTGTTAGCAAGTCATCCTGATGTTGCAGAATGTGCAGTAATTGGTACTCAAGATGCCTTAAAAGGTGAGATTCCACTCGGTATGGTGGTATTAAAGGCCGGTGTTGAACGTGATGAGGTAGAAATTCAACAGGAATTAATTCAACTCGTGCGTGAAAAAATTGGACCGGTCGCGGCGTTTAAGCAAGTTGCAGTGGTAAATCGTTTACCTAAAACGCGCTCTGGTAAGATTTTGCGCGGTACGATGAAAAAAATTGCAGATGGTAATGAATACAATATGCCAGCAACGATTGATGATCCCATCATTTTAGATGAAATCAGCGACGCACTAGCACATATTGGTTTTCCGCCTGTTCCTTCCTAATAAATGTAGGCGTGACGCAGTTCATACGAAAATTTTACGCTATATTTGCAACTCACAATAAATCAGGACGCAGAGCATCCTCGCAGCTTCCCAACGGAGACCATTGGGACGAGGAAAATTTTCGTGTGAACTGCGTGTCACTCTTAGATGTAATGGAATAAAAAGTAGCTAATCTCTTGGATAGAAGTCCTAATGTTTGATGAGGTTTGGGCTTCTATCTTGCCGATCATGACAGTTTATTATTGCTAATCATTTCCTAAACTTGCCAATAAATCCATTTGGTATTCACGAATAATTGGTTTAATTAACAAATCTAATTTACCTTCTAATATCTCGTCTAAACGATACAAAGTCAAATTAATGCGATGATCTGTCACACGACCTTGTGGAAAATTATAAGTTCTAATCCGTTCTGAACGATCACCACTACCAACTAAATTGCGTCGTGTTTCTACCTGTTCGGCTTGATGACGTTCTTTCTCCATTTGTAACAAACGCGATTGTAATAGTGACATAGCCCGTGCTCGATTTTTATGCTGCGAACGCTCATCTTGACATTCAACGACAATTCCGGTTGGTAAATGAGTAATCCGAATCGCTGAATCTGTCTTATTCACATGCTGACCACCTGCTCCAGATGCACGGAATGTATCAACACGTAAATCACCCGTATTAATGTCAATTTCCTCATTAGCTTCTACCTCAGGCATCACCGCAATCGTGCAAGCTGAAGTATGAATCCGACCTTGTGCCTCAGTTTCTGGCACACGTTGCACACGATGACCACCTGACTCAAATTTAAGTTGTGAATACACATTGAGTCCAGAAACCCGCATAATCACTTCTTTGAAACCACCGTGTTCACCTTCGCTTTGACTGAGTATTTCAATACCCCATCTCATTGTTTCCGCATAACGCAAATACATACGCATTAAATTACCTGCAAACAAAGCGGCTTCGTCGCCACCAGTGCCAGCACGAATTTCTAAAAATACGTTGCTATTATCATCAGGGTCTTTCGGTAATAATAAAACTTGTAATTCTTGGTATAAACGTTGTCGCGTTTCTTCTGCTGTTTTAAGCTCTTCTTCTGCCAATTCCTTCATTTCTGGATCGTCAAGCATTTCTTTTGTCGTTTCAATGTCTTTCGTTATTTGATTATAATTTTCAAAACAATCAACAATCGGTTTAATTTCAGCGTACTCAATGGACAAAGTACGAAATTTATCTTGATTGGTAATAATTTCTGCCACTGATAATAAACCGTCTAGCTCTTGTGAACGTTCACTCAAATTTTCTAACTTATTGCGAATACTTTTTTTTAACATAGGGTATCTAAATGATGAATGATGAATGATGGAACTACCTATGATGTCTATATCAATCTACAATTACAAAATAGGTTTTGAAGACAAAATGCCTAATTTAAGATAGAAAATAAGTTAAAAATTCACGGTTGCGTAGTTGAAAACTTGTAGGCAATTCGTTTTCCGTTTCGCTAGTTTACCATTTTCCACTGCTTTTTCCATAGTCGCAACTGACAGTATTATCCTCAAGATGTATATTAAAATAAGTAGTTGCGTAGTTTGATGCAGTTTTTACCTTTCAGTAATTAGCAGAATTGTTACTTATTATCGTCAATCAAAAATTGCAATTTACAAAAAACATAACTGGACATCTTTTCCTAACTTATGCAAACTGTACCATTTTTTAGATAATCAAAGGGATATTATGTCAGCTTTAATTTGTGGTTCAGTTGCCTATGATACCATTATGCTATTTAGCGATAAGTTTAAAAACCATATCTTACCGGAAAAAGTCCATATCCTAAACGTGTCTTTCATGGTACCTGATATGCGTCGTGAATTTGGTGGTTGCGCAGGAAACATTGCTTACAATTTAAAGTTATTGGGTGGAGAACCATTGCTGATGGCTACAGTCGGTGCAGACTTCGCTCCTTATGCTGAATGGATGGATAAATGCAGGATTTCACGTCAATACGTCAAAGTCGTCGAAAACAGCTACACCGCACAAGCATTCATCACCACCGATATGGACGATAATCAAATTACCGCATTTCATCCGGGTGCTATGATGCAAGCGCATGAAAATAAAGTGACCGACGTTGCAGCTCAAATTAAAATTGGAATTGTCTCACCAGATGGTCGTGATGGTATGATTCAACATGCAGAACAATTTTTTGCAGCGAATATTCCATTTATTTTTGATCCCGGTCAAGGAATGCCTATGTTTGATGGTGATGATTTAAAACGCTTTGTTGCTCAAGCCTCCTATGTAGTAGTAAACGATTATGAATGGCAGCTTATGCAAGAACGTACTCAATACACACCGCAAAATGTTGTTGAAAAAACACAAGCTTTAATTGTGACGCAAGGCGGTGAAGGCTCTATTATCTATACAAAAGACCAAACTTATCACATCCCTTGTGCGAAAGCAGCAAAAGTTTCTGATCCAACAGGTTGTGGCGACGCTTATCGTGCAGGTTTATTATATGGCTTGATGAATAACTTAGATTGGGAAACAACTGGACGTATCGCATCATTACTCGGCGCATTAAAAATTGAACAACCCGGCACCCAAAATCACCATTTCACCTTAGATGAATTCAAACAACATTATCAACAAAGTTTTGGTACAGAGCTATTAATATAATCAAGATTGGAATAATATACTAATTTAATCTTGTTTAATATTACGAAGGAAATTTGTGTATGTCAGCATTAATATGTGGTTCAATGAGTTATGATACAGTGATGGTGTTTAATGATAAATTTAAGCACAGCATTCCTGTTGACGAAATAGGTAATTCAACTGAACCTTTTGACGTACATTTCATGGTACCAGATTTACGTCGCCAATTTGGAGGCAGTGCGGGCAACATCGCTTACAATTTAAAACTACTCGGTGAAAATCCTTATCCAATGGCGACGGTAGGCACCGATTTTGACGATTATGCTAAATGGTTTGATAGTCTTAAAATTTCGCGTAGCCACATAAAAGTTATCGAACATAGTATGACAGCCCGTACTTTCATCACAACAGACATGGGTGATAACAAAATGACCGCATTCCACCCCGGTGCGACCAGCTACTCACAATTTCACCCTATTTGGCAAGCAGATAATATTCGTTTAGGTACAATATCTTATGACAGTATCGAAAGTATGGTAAGTCATGCTATACAGTTTACTGAAAAAAGTATTCCGTTTATTTTTGATCCCGGACACGCTATTTTCCAATTCGACGGTGATGAATTACTTAAATTTATTGAGCAAGCCTCATGGATTTTACTGAATCAAAAAGAATGGGAAATTATGCAACGTCGTACTGGTCTAAACGAAGAACAAGTAGCACAACGGGTACAAGGTTTAATTTTAACTCAGAGTTCTGAAGGAGCTATGATTTATGCGCAGGGCACAGAATATAAAATCCCACCAGCTCAGGCAAAAGCGATTAATGATCCTGTCAGTTGTGGCGACGCATTTTGTGCAGGTTTATTATATGGTTTACTCAAAGATGCCGATTGGCCAACAATTGGACGCATTGCCTCACTGATTGGTGCAATTAAAGTAGAACATCACGGTTCACAAAGTCATCAATTCAATTTAGACGTATTTAAGGCACGTTTTAAAAAAAATTTTGGCTACGCACTAATTATTTAAATTATCGCTCGTTATATGTCATATTTTATCATTGAGTATTTAAGCTCAATCATTAGGAACACTGTATGCCGATTTCTTATCACCATGTTAATCAAGTGATTGCTGTGCTGCGTGCAGCCAATCCTACTGTCGCTTTTCAAGAATTTTTTAAATTAGAAACTTCCAGTAGTATTCTGCTGGTTATTGCCACCGTTTTAGCATTATTGTCCAGTAATATCAGTTCATTATCTGGTTGGTATCAGCATTTACTTGAATTGGAAATAGGTTTTCATATTGGTGGATTCCAATTAGAAAAACACTTATCACATTGGGTAAATGATGGCTTAATGGCAATCTTCTTTTTCGTCGTGAGTTTAGAGCTCAAACGGGAAATTATGGACGGTCAATTGTCTAATCCAGCACAAGTTTTACTACCCGGATTTGCTGCAATTGGAGGTATGTTATTACCTGCACTATTTTACTTAGCATTTAACTTTGGTGGTGAAACAGCGAAAGGTTGGGCTATTCCCGCAGCGACCGATATTGCATTTTCACTAGGTGTTTTAGCACTATTAGGCTCACGTATTCCGTTAGCTTTAAAATTATTTTTGATGGCATTAGCCATTATTGATGATTTAGGCGCAATTTTAATTATTGCTTTTTTCTACTCAGGTGGCGAACACGGTTTACATTACGACGCGATGTTGTGGGCAGGAGCAACAATTGTTCTGCTCGCATTGTATAATTTGTTAGGCGTAAGTCGTTTATTTGTTTATATCATAACTGGCGTAATACTATGGTATTTTGTACTAGAATCAGGCATTCATGCTACTTTAGCGGGCGTTGCGCTAGCGTTTTTTATCCCTTTAAAAACAAATAAGTATAAAGAATCTCCATTACGCTATTTAGAACATTTACTACACCCTTGGGTTGCATTTGCGATTATGCCAATTTTCGCATTTACCAACGCGGGCGTATCATTTCATGGAATGTCACTGAATACGCTAGTAGATAACGTACCATTAGGTGTAATCGCAGGCTTATTCCTTGGTAAACAACTAGGCGTTTTACTGTTTAGTTGGATATTAATTACAGTAGGTTTTGCCAAGTTACCAAAAGATTGTAGTTGGCTAGATTTATATGGAGTCGCTTTATTGTGCGGCATTGGTTTTACGATGAGTTTATTTATTGGCTCGTTGGCATTTGCTGGTAATGATATATTAATGAATGAAGTACGTTTAGGCGTTTTATTAGGCTCATTGTTGTCAGCAATCAGCGGATATATGCTCCTAAGCTATTCTTTAGCTAGAAAATAGATTTTTTAGTTAAACTTTCTTATTGCGCACCGTTCAGTCAGAGTTGCGTCCTGAATGTCAAACTTACTTGCTTTTATGAAAAAATAGGATCAGAAATATTATGACTCATATTATTGCCGTTCTACCGGGTGACGGAATTGGACCAGAAATCATTACCGAAGCGGAAAAAGTTCTAAATACCTTAAAAAATGAATTTGGTCTTGATGTTGAATTGGAACACGCTGTAGTTGGTGGTGCTGCGATTGATGCAACGGGTAGCCCTCTACCTACTGAAACATTAGAACTTGCCAAAAAATCAGATGCTGTTTTACTCGGTGCAGTCGGCGGACCCAAATGGGAGCCTTTGGATATTTCTATCCGCCCGGAGAAAGGCTTATTAGGTTTACGTGCCGAATTAAACTTGTTCGCAAATTTACGTCCAGCCATCCTATATCCAGAATTAGCCAACGCATCGACCTTGAAACCGGAAGTAGTTGCAGGCTTAGATATTTTGATTGTACGCGAATTAACAGGCGGTATTTATTTTGGTCAACCGCGAGGCATTCGTACCAATAGTAAGGGCGAACAAGAAGGTTTTAACACTTTAGTCTACGCAGAAAGCGAAATTGAACGCATTGCACGAGTCGCATTTGAAAGTGCGCAAAAACGCCAAAAACGTCTATGTTCTGTGGATAAAGCCAATGTATTAGAAGCAACTGAATTTTGGCGCAATGTTGTTGAACGAGTAAGCAAAGACTATCCTGACGTTGAAATTAGCCACATGTATGTAGACAATGCAGCAATGCAACTCGTTCGCCATCCAAAACAATTTGATGTGATAGTGACAACCAACATGTTTGGTGACATTTTATCTGATTTAGCTTCCCAATTAACAGGCTCTATTGGCATGTTACCTTCTGCCTCACTGGACGCGAATAATAAAGGTATGTATGAGCCAATTCACGGTTCTGCGCCGGATATTGCGGGTTTAGGGATTGCCAATCCGCTAGCGACTATTTTATCGGTAGCCATGTTATTACGTTATAGTTTAAACCAAGCAGCATTAGCAGATAAGGTGACAAATGCGGTGAGTAAGGTACTTCGAGCAGGTTTGCGTACTAAGGATATTGCAAATGATCGTGACAAAGTAGTCAATACTTCGGAAATGGGAGATGCTGTCGTCAAAGCGTTACTATGAAAAATTGGGAAAATTTAGTATTTCACGTTACGCACTGAGAAGAACCATTATTGTCGTGCATTGCTCGCACAAGCGGTTAAAAACCAACTCAAATTCCGCTATGTACTTACCGACCAGCAATTCTCATTTTGACTCGTGACGATGCACCGCGCCGTCACCCGGCAAGATGCACCAGCGTCGTACGACATTCATGAAATTTAAAATGAGAATTGCTGTATAACGCTCTGAATAAAGTGAAATTTTTATTTGAACTGCGTAATTCCTAAAAATGAAAATTACTGTTATTGAGTTGTAACACTCGTTTTACACTGCGGATAGTCAAGATGGCACGCATCGAATAGGTAACATGTCCGTTTACATACCGCTACGAGCATGAGCATCAAAGGAACTTCTATCAACACACCAACAACGGTTGCTAGTGCGGCTCCCGACGATAAACCAAATAAAATCACAGCAGTTGCAATGGCGACTTCAAAATGATTAGATGCGCCAATCATTGCTGCTGGTGCGGCATCATGATACGAAAGTTTTAACCATCTTGCGAACATGAAATAACCAATCACAAAAATGAAAACGGTCTGTACGAAAAGCGGGATAGCAATCCATAAAATGGTGAGGGGATTGTCGATAATAATCTCACCTTTGAAAGAAAATAATAAAATTAATGTAAAAAGTAGGGCTGTTATACTCACAGGTGTAAGCCAATGTAAAAATTTTTCATTAAACCATGTTATGCCTTTATATTTTATAAGCCATTTCCTTGACAAATAACCCGCAATAAGAGGCAAAGCAACATAAATTGATACTGAAAGTAACATTGTCTGCCAAGGAACAGGCATAGCATTTACATTCAGCAGCAGACTACCCAGTGGTCCGTAAAGAAATAACATCATTAATGAATTAATTGCTACCATCACTAATGTTAAACCATCGTTACCTTTTGCAAGATAGCTCCACATTAAAACCATTGCTGTACACGGTGCAATACCTAGTAAAATTGTACCTGCAACGTAACTACGCCATAACTCAACCGTTTCTCCATTCGCAAGTACCTCAGTGCCCGGTAGAAAATCCTTGAATAAATAGCCCAAAAAGAAATACGCTATTGCAAACATCGAGAAGGGTTTAATTGCCCAATTTATAAACAAAGTGAGAAATACGGGTTTAGGTGTTTTGGCTGATTTGATTACTTGAGCAAAATCTATTTTGACCATTATGGGATACATCATGAAAAATAGACAGATTGCGATAGGAATAGACACTTGATAGATTGAAAAATCGTTAAGTGTCGTCGCCACTTCAGGCGTGAATTTTCCTAACGCAATCCCCCCCGCTATGCAGAGTAATACCCAAATCGTTAAATAACGTTCAAAGATTGATAATTTTTTCTCTTCCATACACATTACCTAAAATAGAACCAAAAAACTCAACGCCAAGTTGTAGACGATCTTGAGTGATAAATTAACCGTTCCTATTTTTGTTAATATTTATTAAAAAATAGTTACATATTGGAAACGGTTTGCGGAAATAATAAATCAATAAAACGTTCGACGATGGGTTGCGGCTCATGGTTTGCCAAACCCGGACGTTCATTAGCTTCAATGATAACATATTCCTTCCCATTTACTTCGGGTACTAAAAAATCAAAACCTACTACTGGGATATTAATTGCCTTTGCAGCCGTTACCGCAACATGACGCAAAGTCTCACTTAATTCCTCTGTCACATCGTGAATCGTACCACCAGTGTGTAAATTTGCCGTCTTACGCACAGTAATTTCTTCACCCTCCGGCAACACATCGTGTATTTCATAACCTGCTTCACGTACACAACGTTCTGTCTCCCTATCTATGGGAATACTACTTTCACCGCCTGTCGCTGCACTACGTCTACGGCTTTGTTTTTGAATCAAATGAATGATTTTATCCCTATCATTACCAACAATTTGCGGTGGTTTACGCACGGCGGCGGCAACAACCTCAAAATCAATTACGACAATCCGTAAATCTTGCCCAGTTACATATTCTTCTAACAATACGCATTCATCAATTTTTCGCGCCATCTGAATAGCGTTATCCATATCACTTACACTGCGAACATCCACGCTAATACCTAGACCCTGTTCACCACGCGAAGGCTTCACAACAATTCGCTTATGCTGCTGTAAAAACTCAATATTAAACTTGTCATCTTTGCTTGCCAATTGCTGCGCGGGTACGCGGATAGCCGCTTTACGCAAAACATGATGTGTTACGGCTTTATTATCGCAACGACTCATGGCAATGGCGGAAGTAAATTCTGTGAGCGATTCCCGACAAACAACACTACGTCCACCAAAATTTAGCTCAAAATAACCGTGTTCAACATCTAATACTTCCACCCCAATACCACGCCGTCTCGCTTCATTAACAATGATTTTAGCGTATGGATTGAGTGCATCCTCTGGTGCGGGTGCGATAAATAAAGGTTCATTAAATGGATTTTTATGCTTCAAAGCAAACACCACAACTCGATGAAAGCCTAATTTTTCATACAAAGCAATTGCTTGTTCATTGTCGTGCATGACTGACAAATCCATAAATGAGCGACCGCGTGCCACGTAATATTCTGCCAAATCACGCACTAAAGCTTCCCCAATGCCGGGATATTGTGCTTGTGGATCAACAACTAATGCCCATAAACTGCTACCATTTTCCAAATCAGCAAATAATTCGTAATGATCAATACCAAACACCGCTCCCAAAATTTTACCTGTGGAATCATCAATTGCTACAATATAAGTCATTTCAGGTCTATCTTTATGTACCCACATAAATTCTGCACCCGGTGGAATCATTTGATGTTTTAAATATAATTCTTGTACCACTTCAGCATCTTTACGATTGGATAAAAACCGGGTTTTAAACCCTTTGTTGATGCGTTGAGTTGGACGATAACGCTCTAACCATAGGCGGTAAGTATGTGATGGATCAAGGAAAATTTCTTGTGGTGCTAATGAAATAACAACATGTGGATCGCGCAAATAAAATGCAATATCACGTTTTCCCGGTGCCTCATCACATAAAATTTTAGCGATTTTCTGATTACTGTCAAAAGTTTGACCAAAAATTAAACGTCCCCAACCGCAATCTAAGACCACATTTTTACCAGCTAAACGCTTCGTATATGCCTGTTCAGGTGGCATAGTTTTATGTATGCTCATGAACCTGTTCTCCTGCTTAAATGCCGTGAGTTTGCAACCAAAATTCTAATAAAGTAACTTGCCATAATTTTGAACCACGCAACGGCGTGATATGCTCAGTTGGATTGTCGAGCAAGATGTTGAGGTAATTTTGATTAAACAAATCGCGCTGCGGTGCGTCATGTAAAATTTGCTTGACAAAATCTAAGTACTCACCTTGAATGTATTTTAATGCGGGAACTGGAAAATAACCTTTAGGTCTATCGATAACTTCGTGTGGGATAACACGTCTAGCCGCTTCTTTTAATACATATTTACCTTCATTTTCGACTTTAAATTGAGCTGGTATACGTGCTGCCAATTCAACTAATTCATGATCTAAAAAGGGTACCCGCGCTTCTAAACCCCATGCCATTGTCATGTTATCCACCCGTTTTACTGGATCATCAACTAGCATAATGGTTGAATCTAATCGTAAAGCTTTATCTACCGCATGAGGTGCACCGAGTTGGGCAAAATGCTGCTGTACGAATTGTAAACTATAATCTTGCTCGACAAAACGCGGGTGTACGACTTGGCTATATTCAGCGTGATCGCGGTCAAAAAAGACGGTGGCGTAATCTGTAACTGGGTTTTGGCTTTGCATCATTGGCGGATACCAGTGATAACCGGCAAATACTTCATCCGCACCTTGTCCGCTTTGTACTACTTTGACATGTTGCGCAACGTGTTGTGATAATAAATAAAAACCAATCACATCATGACTTACCATAGGCTCAGACATGGCTTGGACACAATTGGATAATTCAGGTAATAAACGTCCTGAGTCTACGAAAATTTGATGATGTTCTGTCGCAAAATGTTTAGCAACAATGTCAGAATATTGAAATTCATCACCTTTTTCTTGTCCGACGGTTTCAAAACCCACCGAGAACGTTTGCAAACCAGTTTGACCTTGTTCAGCTAGTAAGCCTGTGATTAAACTAGAATCCAAACCACCAGATAATAAAACACCTACCGGCACATCAGCCACTAAACGACGTTTAACCGCAGTACGCAGACTGTCCAATACGCGATCTTGCCAATCGTTGAAAGTTAATTGTTGCTCTTCTGGAGTGGTTTCAAAATTTAATCGCCAGTAACAAGTTTCGTCGCGTTGACCGTTTGGGAAAATTTCCATATAAGTCGCAGGTGGTAATTTACGCACACCTTTAAGCATTGTGTAAGGTGCTGGCACAACAGCATGAAAACTCATGTAATGGTGTAATGCAACGGGATCAATATCGGTATCAACATCGCCTAACGCTAATAAACTAGGCAAATTAGATGCAAAACGAAATACGTTAGGTTGAGCAGAATAATATAACGGTTTAATACCTAGTCGGTCGCGGGCTAGGAATATTTTACCCGTATCGCGTTCCCAAATCGCAAAGGCAAACATACCTTGTAAATGTTGTACACAATTTTTACCCCATTCAGCATAGGCTTTAATGATTACTTCGGTATCGCCGTGTGAAAAGAATTGATAGCCTTTTTCAATCAAAGTGTGACGCAATTGCGGATAATTATAAATCGCGCCGTTGTAAACGATGCTCAAACCAAGTTGATTATCTACCATTGGTTGCTGTGCGTGCTCGCTGAGATCAATAATTTTTAGTCGTCGGTGGGCAAACGCAACATTTTTCATCTGGAATAAGCCCGCACCATCTGGTCCACGCGGTGTTAAAATATCGGAGGCTTGTTGTAATTTGTCAAGATTTGGAGTTTGAGAATCAAAGCGAATTTCGCCAAGAATGCCACACATGAGAATAAACCATTTTGTTTTTTAAGTAGGCTTAATGGTAACATAAATATGAATTATTGTAAATTCAGATACTTGCAAACGATTTAAAATCAATACAATAGAGGTAATTGCAAAATCATAAAAAGCGAGAGGATTTTTTGCTAAATAGCAGAGTAAAAAAAGTATCTATTGAGTGGATGGACGAGATGTTGTCTGAATCAGGATTAGCCCTTGTTCGTTCTATGCACTGCGTCAGATCGTGGGTAGACGCTGCTGAGTCCCGTGGCATGACAACGCGGTGCATCATCATGAGGGTGACCACTTCTTAAAATAATCAATGTAACATAGTGATCAACTTTCAAGAGTAGAATCAAGCTTTTACAGCCGTTACCATATAAGCACCTTCGATATATTCGTATTCAGCTATGTCGAAATACTGAATATTCAAACTATCCGCAACGATAATATCTTTTAATGCGGTTTCAATATCACTCTGCTTTACTGGAACAATATTGAATAATTCATCGCCCACATAATAGGCTTTGGATTGTTTCGCGGTCATCACCCAAACTAATAAACCATTAGGTTTTAATAAATTGCACATATTTTTAACCATTTGTTGCCATTGTTCGATATTTGTTGCAGCAGCTTCTAAACAGAAAAATAAACTTAGCACGTCATAATTGGTAGCTTGTCCTAAAGGGTGGGTTTGCGCGGCATCTCCGATTAAAAATTGTGTCATTTTTTGTCGAACTAACGCCTCTCGTGCAGAAATTTCAGTAGCGGAAACATCAGCATCAGACACTTTTCCTTCTGATTCTAAACTCAAAGCGCGGCGAAAAAAAATCTCCCAATCAAAAGCATCGGGTTCACAATTAACCCAACTTTTTACTTCAGCCAAATTACCCGCCAAATAATCGCTCATGTGAATTTCTGCACAGAATGGCGCAAAACATATCATGGTATCAATGGCTGGACCACAACCAAAATTCAATAATGTTGCGTTTTCCAATTTTTCAGGGGTACATCTTAGTAGTTTTAATAATAAACTGCATCACGTTGTGGTTGGTTTGATCCACGTATTGTTGAAAATAGTTATTTAAATAAGCTCTTGGTCCAAATTTAGCGTCATAATCTGTTTCAAATGCTGTTGTGGACATAATAAATAATTACTCCTTTGTAGGTGATTTATTGAGATAATTTATTGAACATAAATCCATTAAAAATCTAATGTATGCTTAACTAGTTAAAAATTATACTACCTTTTGGTGCAATTCATCAGCAGAATTTAATAGGCAATTTTATAACTTTAGGAGTGACGCAGTTCAAATAAAAATTTGTCTCGTTTCTCGTCCCAATGCTCTCCGTTGGGAGGCAGCATGGACACTCTGTGCCCTGATTTATTGTGAGTTGCAAATATAGCGTAAAATTTTCGTGTAAACTGCGTAACGCCTAGATTTGTAAATTAAGCAAGTTATTCTTTCTGCGCCAAGTTTGCGCTGATTTGGAAAGTTCAAGGTGCATTGTTTAATAAAAATTTAGCCAATCTAAGTAATTTTTAACGCCTTGTTCAACTGTTTTAAATTCGTATGGATAACCCGCGTCACGTAATAATGATATATCTGCTTGGGTAAAACTTTGATAACGGTTTTTTAAATGATCTGGAAACGGAATATATTCAATTTCACCCGTTTGATGCCAATCAAGCACTGCGTGAGCAACATCGTTAAAAGTCTGACTACGACCTGTACCTACATTGAAAATGCCAGATTTATCAGGATTATCCATAAACCATAAATTCACTTTAACTGCGTCTTCA
Organism: uncultured Thiotrichaceae bacterium; assembly: GCA_964388965.1. Taxonomy (GTDB): domain Bacteria; phylum Pseudomonadota; class Gammaproteobacteria; order Beggiatoales; family Beggiatoaceae; genus Albibeggiatoa. The sequence continues at coordinate 14,132 of CAYMCP010000066.1, forward strand.
ACGTAAATAAAATCACGGCGTTGTTCACCGTTAGCATAGCCGTCGCAACCCTCGAATAAACATAATTTTCCGGTTTGTTTAATTTGATCATTAAAATGAAATGCTACGCTTGCCATCGTGCCCTTATGCTGCTCGCGTGGACCATAAACATTAAAATAACGTAAACCTACTACTTGCGAAGTCATGGTTGGCAAACGCTGACGCACATATTGATCGAATAAAAATTTAGAGTAACCATATATATTTAAAGGTGATTCATAACATCGATTTTCGCTAAAAATTGTTCCGCTACCGTAAACCGACGCGCTAGAGGCATAAATAAATGGGATTTTTTTCGCTAGACTGTAAGTCATTAAATTCTTGGAATAATCGTAATTATTTGCCATCATGTAATAACCGTCCCATTCTGTAGTGGCAGAACACGCGCCTTGATGAAAAATAATTTCAATTGATGCCGCAAAATATTCACGTGAAGCGATTTTGTGTAAAAAAGTTTCTTTATCAATGTAGTCTTCAATATCGCAATCCACTAAGTTTATGAATTTATGACCATTTTTTAAATTATCAACTACTAAAATATCTTTATGTCCTCGTTCATTGAGTGCTCGAACAATATTACTACCAATAAATCCCGCACCGCCTGTGACAATAATCATGTTTTATCCTTTGTTTGAATACGTTGAATGACATTTGTTGTAGAAACATCAGGCAAAAAATCGAGTACCAGTACTTTACCACCATTTTGCGCCACGCAGTCAGCACCCGCAATATCTTGAATTTTATAATCCCCTCCTTTAACCAAAATATTGGGTAAAAGATGACAAATTAAATTTTCGGGCGTGTCTTCTGCGAAAGGAATAACCCAATCTACGCATTCTAACGCACTTAAAACCATCATTCGTTGCTGTAGTGGATTAATGGGGCGTGTGCTACCTTTTAAGCGTCGCACTGAATCGTCATCATTAACTGCAACGATTAGGCGATCACCTAATAACCGTGCTTGACGTAAATATTGTACATGTCCAGCGTGCAAAATATCAAAACAACCATTAGTCATAACGATATTTTCGCCTTTAATTTGTGCTGCTTGTACTTTGGTTTTTAATGAGTCTAGATCATAAATCCCCCGATCTTGATGTAACGCATGTTGTAATTCAGCAAAATTTACCGTTTCCGCACCCAATTTACCCACAACTAAACCCGCTGCAATATTTGCTAAATTTGTCGCGCTTATCCATTCTTCGCCTGCCGCTAAACAAGCAGCCAATACACCAATCACCGTATCGCCCGCCCCTGTTACATCATACACTTCCCGCGCATGAGTAGGTAAATGCACGACTTCATGATCTTTACGAATCAAAGTCATACCTTGCTCACTACGAGTAATTAGCAAAGCATCTAAATTTAATGATTCACATAATTGCTTACCTTTTTCAACTAATTGTTGTTCTGTTTTACAGTGACCAACCACCGCTTCAAATTCACTGCGATTAGGTGTAATTAAACTTGCACCACGATATTGATTAAAATCATTACCTTTAGGATCAATTAAAATTGGTTTATTTGCTTGCCGGGCAGCACGGATAAGGTTTTGCGGATTTGCTAATGTACCTTTGCCGTAATCAGATAAAATCACCGCTTTAGTTTGAGGTAAGTGTACTAACATGCTGGCTAAAATTTGTTCACTTTTTAAATCAATCGGTTGCTCAAAATCAAGGCGAATAAGTTGCTGATGACGGCTCAACACTCGCAATTTCATGATAGTGGGTGTATTTTCTGATTTAATCAATGCGCATTTTACCTTATGCTCTTGTAAATACTGATAAATTTTATTAGCTGCCTCATCCTGTCCGGTTATGCCAATAAGCGTTGTTTGCGCACCTAATGCTGCAATATTCAACGCGACATTACCCGCGCCGCCGGGGCGTTCTTGTTGTGATTGCACATGTACAACGGGTACGGGTGCCTCTGGTGAAATACGTGATGTTGCGCCATGCCAATAGCAGTCAAGCATCACATCGCCTACCACAAGTACATGGGCTGTAGAAAAATTTGGAATAAACATGAATAATGACGTTATGCGTGATGGTGATTAGGGCTTTTATAATTTTAGGAGTGACGTAGTTCAAATAAAAATTTTACTCTATTCAAAGCGTTATATTTTTGTGCTAATTTTGAATAGTTTAATAAAATCAATTGATTAACACTTCAACTGCGTAACGCCTATTGTTATAACAATTCTTTCACAAAAATGCTACCACCCTTTGGGGTGATCGGCAATTCTCATTAGAAAATTGTTAGTTTTTTAAATTATAAAATCAGTTTATACTGCTACAAAAAATCTCAGCACAATAGGACACTGAATGATGCAAAATAACAAATTACTGTCTGCTTATGAGCAAATGCTTACCAGAGTCAAAGACTTGCCAAGTGTATCGCATACCTTATCAGAACGTATTGATAAAGCGAAGGAAAAAGCTTTAGAACTCGAAGAATTAACCCGCGAAGAAGCAGAAAAAATTGCATATTATTTAAAACGCGATTTACACGATGCTGCACACTTTATTGTTGAAACGGAGCACGAATTAGCAGATTGGTTACGTTTTGATCTAAGTTTACTCGAAGAACGTTTTATTGATTTATTCACTGTAATGGAGGACCCTACTCGTACCGAATTAAATCGTTTAGCAGAACAGGCTAAATTAGCGGAATGGACAAGCGGTGAGATTACTTGCGCTGGTACATTATATTGTGTAAGTTGTAATCACGTGTTGCAATTTTACCAACCCGATTTTATCCCAACTTGTCCAAATTGTGGTGCAACAGTATTTATCCGCGATGAGGAACTGGATAATAATTAATTATTTTAATTTATGGAGATGTTGCTTAGTTAATTGAGATATAAAATATTTTTATATTTTACCTAATCGTTCGATATGTCCATTGCCTAAACGACGACCTAAGTAACCTGTTTTGTATAAACGCGCGTCCGCCAATTGGCTTAAAAAATCGACTTCAATGAATTTTTGTTGAGTCAATTCTTCGTCTCCATAACCGCGACCCACACCGGCACCAGCAATGCAAATTTCACCAACTGCACCAATTGGCAATAATTTTCCGTGTTTAGAAATGATATATGCAGCTTCATTATTTAAAATAAATTTTGTCACCTCAGTCCCAGACTGCAAACACTGCACATAAGTTGCTAGCGTTGTCTCTGGATTCTCTTCTAAATCAAATACTAATAAATTTTCTAAACGCTGTAATTGCGCGTATAAAGCAGGCGCAAGTGCTTCACCGTTCAACATGATAATAGATAAGTTATGTAAAGGTGTTAGACCCTTTGTTGTAACCAGTGTTTGCAAAGCTTGTGGCGAAGTTTGTAGAATGGAGACTTGATGTTGTTGTAAACTCTGCTCAATTGGCTGTTGACAGGGTAGCACTACCGTGACTCCGCAAATCATTCCGCCAACTAAACTTAGTGCCGCCATTTCTGAATTTAATGCAGTGCTATACACCACGTCGCTATGATGCCAATGAAATGTTTGAGTTAAATTATCACAAAATGCAATTAAATTATCTTGTTCAATTTTAACGATATTATCTGCACATTCTGTCACATAAGCCAAGTCACTAGCCAAAATCTGAACATCGGGATCATGCAATAATTGTGTTGTAGTTAAAATGTTGTCTATGTTGGTTAAAATCATTTTCGCATGAATGGGTTTTTGTGTTGAGTGGACAATCTGATATGCCGCACCCGCTTTTAAAATTCCCCACAAAGCAATACAACACCGTAAACCATTTTCCATGAAAATTGCTACACAATCATCAGCTCCAATACCTTGTTTTATTAAATAATGAGCAATTTGATTTGCTTTTTGATTTAACTCAGCATAAGTTAAACTTTGTTTATCATAAATCAGTGCTACCTTATCCGCATATTGCTGTACTTGAACGTGAAATAAATCGACTAAGCTATAATTTATCACCTGATTTTTATACTGCGGATTGAACGTAAATAACAATTGCTGCACTTCAGACGCACTCAATGGATTAATTGCGGTTAAACTAATATTAGGTTGTTGGATAATGGTGTGAATAGTTTGAATAAAATGTTGTGCAACTCTTTGAATTTGTTGATGCGTATAAACATTTTCATGATAGAAAAATTGAATTTGGCTGTATTCTGCAAACGGAGTAATGGAAAGGAGCAATTTAAAACCACTATATTTAAAATTTTCGATTATTTCGATTGCTATATCAGTCTCAATTTTAGTAGGTTGTTCAAAACATAGTACATGATCGATGATTGGGTGTTGTAAATACTGCTGAATTTCTGCAAATGCGTGATAGCAATGTGCTTGATGTGCTTGGTAATCTTGCTGTACTTGTTGTAATAATTGCTCAAAACAAGTCATTTTATCAATTTTAACCCGTATTGGCACGATATTACTTAATAAACCGACTATGGACTCCACATCAAATTGAGTCGAATTTAAATTGCTATTTGTACCTAATACCACATCTTGACTATCATTGTAATAGCACAATAAATAACCCCAAACCGCTTGTAATACAGTATTGATTGAAGTTGCTTTTTGTTGAGCAAATTCAAATAATTTTTGTGATGTTTCGATTGAGAGTTGAGTCGTATATTGTGCTACCGATATTGTCGATTTATTATTATCTTCAGGTATACCACTAACGTTTTGATAATTATGTAAATAATGTTGCCAGTATTGTTGTGAATGTTGTTGAGCTTGTTTATTGAGCCATGCCGTGTAGTGATGATAAGGAATAATTGTGGGAAGTTGTACTAGTGCATTAGATTTTAATGCTTGGTAAGTAGTTAAAAGTGCTTGTTGTATTTTTTTGCTAGATTGATTATCGAGTAAAATAGCATGATAAGTCCAAATCATGATAAAACGCTGGTTGTCTAGTTGAAATAAGCTGATTCTACTTAAAATATCTTGATATAAATTAAAACCTTGAGTCCTATCTTGTTGTTTAAAAGTGTGTAAATAATCGAACTGTTCTTGTGCCGTCAAACGTTGAATATCATTAAAATAAAATTCTACATCAACATGTTTTAATGTCGTTTGTAGAGGTTGCAAATCTTTATGTACAAAAATTGTGCGTAGTACATCGTAATGGTTGGTTAGTATTTGCCAACTTTCGTGTATTAATTGAGCATCTAATTCTGCGTGAATATCAAAAACCAATTGTTCAAAATAAGATTTATTATCAGCAGCTTGCAACATGTAATATAGGATATTCTCTTGGGCTGGAGATAGGGTATGAAGGTGTTTAATGGATATTTGTTTGTTGAGCATGGCGTATTGCCTTTTTTACATCTACCAGTCGTTGAATGATGCAATTTTTAAACCAATTACTTTGTATGTTATCACAGCATGAGGGATGCAGTGTTGAGTGCATTTTCAGTGTTTTTCACTCAAAGTCCTTCGTTTTTAGATTATCAAGAACGGATGCAGAAAAAACATGGGAAAAATAAGTTAGCAGCTTCCAATGGAAAGTGACCTTCGTAAGTTATTGAACTGTCGTTGCGCCAATCCCAAATGAGGTAGCCCTGATAAAAATGCTTGGTTAACTACCCATGAAATCACCGAACAAAATGTTTCAGAACTCGCTAGTGCAGGTCGTGCTCGGTGGAAAATTGAATGAGACCAGTTTAGTTGAACAACGTGTGCCAGCAAACTTACAATTAGAATACAAAAAATGGTTGCGTTTTTACCTTGATTTTTGCAAAAAATATCAATTTCCTGCTGGAAAGCAGAATAGCTTACCCGCCTTTCTTGAAAAACTGCACAGTGAACGACAAGCAAAAACGCAATGTCAGCAAGCACAACATGCCATTGAATTATTTTATGCGCTTATGTAAGTAGGGGCAGAATGTTTGGGGTTAAAAATAGCAATAAATTTTGCGCAATAAAAAAACCCTCGTTACTCGATATGAGTAAGAGGGTTGGAATAAGGAACTTGGCGGTGACCTACTTTCACATGGGGAGACC
>CAYMCP010000067.1:0-20157 GCA_964388965.1 uncultured Thiotrichaceae bacterium
GCAAGCAGTAACTTAAATTAAAATAACACTCTCTTTTGCAGGACTACCCAATTTTCATGTGAACTGCGTCACTCCTAATCTGCTTTGATTCTTGGCAAGCTCTTTTGCAATTTATGCTTGATGGACTTAACTCTCGCCATCCTCCCCCCCTGCTTAACCCTAAAATGAGAATTGCTGATTGAGAATTGTAGGACTTGTATTAATAGCCTGTAAAATGTAAAGTAATATGACATTGAATATACAAGGAGATTTTGATGACTGAAAAACCCGTTTATATTATTGTCAAAGGGCGTTTATTGGAAACCATTGAAGCACGCATCAATGAGAAAATTGGAGAAGGTTATGTGCCTCAATGCCCCTTAATCGTATCTACAGGTGGTGAGGCGGATTATATCCAACCTATGATTTTAAAAATATTTTCAGAGTCATAATTATTTGAAAAACTTTAAATTAAGCTCATTTTATCCAATGAGGAATACAGATTCACTCTTATGCGATAGTATTTTTACAAAAGCCAGTCCTAAGTTTAGAGAACAACTATATTTATATACGCATAACTTGTGAGATTCGATCCGATGGCAAAAGACAAAATTGATGAACGTGCCCAATATTTACTCAAACTTTTGGTAAGTAAATATATCAAAGAGGGCTTACCTGTTGGTTCTCGCACGCTAGCCAAAGAATTTGATATGGAATTAAGCTCTGCTACAATCCGTAATATCATGGCAGACTTGGAAGATATGGGCTTAGTACGCTCACCGCATACTTCTGCTGGGCGCGTTCCTACTGTACAGGGTTATCGTCTTTTTGTAGATTCCTTATTACAGCTCAAACCAATGAAAAGTGAAGAAATTCAGAATATTCGCAAACAATTGGAAAAAGCACAGCAAAATGAACAAGAATTACTTAATCAAACATCTAGCCTACTGTCTGAAATCACGCATCTAGCAAGCGTAGTCATGTTACCACGTCGTTTGTGTAACACTTTACGTCATGTTGAATTTTTATCACTTTCAGATAAGCGAGTGTTAGGCATCCTAGTTGTAAATGACCATGAAGTACAAAATAAAATTATTCAGACATCACGTCAATATTCCGCCTCTGAGCTGGAACAAACAGCAAATTACTTAAATAAAGCTTTTATTGGCAAAGACTTAAATGCAGTACGTTCACAAATTACGAAGGAAATGCAAGAGGCACGCGATTCATTAAATAAATTGATGCAAGCAGTGATTGAAATGGCAACACAAGTTTTTCCAGACCAAGCAGATTCTAAACGTGATTATGTAATGAGTGGCCAGACGAATTTAATGGAAATCGGTGATTTATCTAATATTGAAAAATTACGCCATTTATTTGCAGCATTTAATCAAAAACACGATATTTTACAATTATTTGATCAGGTAATTGATGGGCAGGGTATGCAAATTTTTATTGGTGAAGAGTCCGGCTATGAGGTGTTAGGTGATTGCAGTGTTGTCAGCTCACCTTATATAGTCAACGGCGAAACAATTGGTGTTTTAGGAGTAATAGGTCCTACACGAATGCCTTATGAACGTGTTATCCCAGTAGTTGATTTAACTGCAAAATTACTCGGTTCGGTATTAGACCATTAAGCACGTTGAGCATTAAAAGGGACGCTTTCTTTTTTTTATATCAATACTGAAAACGCCAAAAAATTACTCCAACGTTCAGAAAATTCAGATTCAGGCAAATTACCGCTACCTTAACTCATTGTTCGGATTAATAATAAAATGATGTTGCACTTTATCTTATCACGTCTACTCAGCATGTTATTTGTAGTATTAGGCGTTGTCACTTTAGTATTTTTATTAATTCACCTCGTACCGGGCGACCCTGTGCAGGCTATGTTAGGGGAACATGCGACAGCAACCGATTTACAAGTATTACGCATTCAACTTGGTTTAGATCAGCCCCTACCCGTACAATGGTATACCTATATTTTTAATTTATTACAAGGTGATCTAGGTCAATCTTTATATTCAAAACAACCAATTAATGAAATCCTATTACAACGGATTCCCGCCACCTTAGAGCTGGCAGTTGCAGCATTAATAGTTGCCATTATTATTGCCTTGCCATTGGGTAGTATTGCTGCGATTCGCCGTGATAGCGTTTATGATCATGGTGCAATGATGTTTTCTCTCATAGGGGTTTCAATTCCAAATTTTTGGATGGGACCCTTGCTAATTATCATTTTTTCATTGCAATTGGGTTGGCTACCAGTAAGCGGACGTGACGGCTTAGATTCATTAATTTTACCAGCAATAACATTAGGTACAGCATTAGCGGCAATTTTAGCGCGTATGGTACGATCCACCTTATTAGAAGTGTTACAAGAGGATTATATTCGTACCGCTCGCGCCAAAGGTTTAACGCAATTTAAAATTATTACACATCATGCTTTGCGTAATACGTCGTTACCGATTATTACTATTATTGGCTTACAACTTGGACATTTACTTGGTGGTGCGGTCATTACGGAAATGATTTTTTCATGGGCTGGTGTTGGGCAATTGACTGTGGAAGCAATTCAACGCCGTGATTATCCAGTTGTGCAAGCTTGTGTGTTACTAATTAGTGTTGTCTATGTTTTAGTGAATACATTAACTGATATTCTATACGCTGTTTTAGACCCACGAGTACGTTATCGTGATTAAACTACATATTTTTATTCCAGCCAGTTTATTGGCAATATGGGCAAGTATTGCTTTATTTAGCCCATACCTCGATTTACAACCTAACCACATAATCCTAGAAAATATTTTACAAGCACCGTCCGGTAGCGCGTGGTTGGGTTCTGACGAATTAGGGCGTTCAGTTTTAGATCGTTTAATTATGGGCGCACGTACTTCATTTTTAGTTGCTTTTTGGGTTGTCTTATTATCTGGCATAATCGGTACAACGATAGGCATGATCAGTGGTTGGTTCGGTGGTTGGATAGATTTATTAATTGTGCGGATTATTGATATATTTTTGGCATTTCCGGGCATTTTACTGGCGATTGCCTTATCGGGTTTGCTTGGTGCGGGTATTGAAAATGTAGTCATTGCACTAGCGACAGTGGGATGGGTTGGATTTGCACGTTTGGCAAGAGCGCAAACTTTATCATTAAAACGCCGTGAACACGTATTAGCCGCGATTGCTTTGGGTGCAAGATTACCGCGCATTTTGTTTTATCATGTCTTACCACTATTAATTGCGCCGCTGATTATTGAGGCGACATTTGGCATTGCCAGCATCATTATTGCTGAGGCGGGTTTATCGTTTTTAGGCTTAGGTGTACAACCTCCGCAAGCATCTTGGGGTTCGATGATTAAGGAAGGTACAGGTTACATGCTAGTTGCACCCCATCTTGTTTTAGCACCCGGTATTACCTTATTTATTATTGTATTATCAGTAAATTTATTAGGCGATAGTTTACGTGATTGGTTAGATGTAAAAATCAAAGATTAGCGAATATATAAAACTTGTGTAACTAACTGTTATAAAAAAACAAAATGCTAGATATGTAAAAAGCATTGCTAATGTACTGATACAAAATCTTTAGCATATTTTCATGGTCTTAGTCATAAAGTACAAAGTGGAAGTGCTACAATGGATGCTGAGGGGTCATAAAATTTGGCATGGTTATTGATATTCAAGTCAATGATTGCTTTTTTTAAGCATATTAAATGTAAGGGCATTATATTATGAAGAAAAAAGATAAGTTACCAATGCTTAAAGACGTTGTGAGTAGGGCTGATGAAACAGTTACCCAAAGTGGTTTAAATGAAGCGCAAATTAAAGCGTTAAATGAGGAACTCGAAAAAATTATTAATGAGCGCGTACATGATGCAATGGGTCAAACTTCTCAACTTGTTGTCAAGGACATTAAAAATTATTTAAATAAAGCCTTGCCAGTACTAGTTGATGCTTTGATGAAAAAAAATGCGTAATAGCTTAAAATTAAATTATAGCAACGACTGACAAGCATTCATTACGAGCCATAGGCAGGTAGGCTTTAAAAATCTCTTTTAGCTGCAAATTACTTAGAAAATTAATTTTAAATAAGGTTTATTTTCGCAGAATATAAAAAAGAAATTTACATTTTCACTCCCTGCCCAATGTGAATCTGAATCATAGTTTTCAGGATTAAAGAATAAACAGGATTATTTTTAAGGATTTTTAAACTCTATCAATTCAATTTAAACTACAATTGTTCGATTGTCTCAGCAGACAATTGTGTGTAACGCACTATTTTTTCAAGCGGTTCACCATCTTGTTTCATGGCTCTGGCTGTTGCTTTCAATCCCTCCTGTTTACCTTCCTGTTTGCCTTCATAAAAAGATGAGAAGTACATACTAGATTGATAACGTCGTTCTTTAATATGGGCTTCATAAGCTGCACGTTCTTTATCGGATAATTTCATTAAATCTAAAGCTTCTTTAGCTTGTTGCAAACCTTTAGCTTTGAAATTATCTTTGACTTCTTCATTTTTCAGAAAATAAATCCATTCATCTAAACTATCTCTGGCAACATCATCAAATTGATTGACCTTGATTAAGTAAAATTCTGGAAAAATATCACTCGGTGTCTGTTTATTTAGCAACGCTTTTTGTGATTGGCTTAACTGCAATTCATCATGTTGGTGTAATCCTGTGAATCGCGTTGCGCCATAGTACACATAATCTTGTCCATGCCCTAAATCGAAATACAAAATATTGACCGAAATCACTTTAACGATGTCTTTGTAATCTTGTCCTGTGTGTAAATGCTCAACAATGAATTTCGAGGTGGCGTAGATAATTCTTTGAATGTAATCTAATTCACGCTCATATTGTATTTCAATAATGATGTGTTCTTGTTTACTGTTTTTAACTTTGAGGTCTACACGGTTAAATTTATCAGAGGGATGTTGTTGATTAGATTCGCTTTCTAATATCTCTAAAATGGTAATGTCTTCTTTTAGTAATTCAGATAGAAAGCCCTCCAAGATGTTAAAGTTGGCTTTGCTGCGTAGCAGGCGTTTCATCGCCCAGTCGAAACTGATTAATTTTCTTGGCATATTGACATTTTGCAAAACAAGTTTTGCACTCCTGTAAATTAAACTACAACTGTTTGATTACCTCAATAGATAACTGAGTGTAACGGGCTATTTTTTCAAGCGGTTCACCATCTTGTTTCATGGCTAGAGCGGTGGCTTTCAATCCCTCCCGTTTGCCTTCATAAAAAGATGAGAAGTACAGACTAGATTGATAACGTCGTTCCTCTTGGCTAAAAAATGGGCATTTCATCAGCTCAAAGAGACTAAGGTCACACAACATAAGAAGTTTGCAGGTAGAGACAGACCTAAGAAAAACCAACAACCTACACAAGCTCTATATCAAATTAACCCAACTTAACAAACAAGACCAAACTAAGATTACTCAACTCAAACAGAGAGGTGCTTATTATGTGATAGGCAGTTACTTTAGGCTGGGTGTTTCAACTTCTTGAAGGAATTAACTATGTGAAACTTCATTTTGAAGATGAAAGTAATATTTTTATTTAAGATCGAGCAACTGTCTTCCTAACTTTTTGATTTTAAATCCTTATTTCAAAAATTTATATGCTAATGAAATAAATTTTATCTATTAAAATCAAGTAGTTAAAAAAACAGCTTACTCGATGTGAGATCAAACTATTCTCTAGTAATAATCAACTTCGCAGGCTCACTTTTACCATAAATTTCAGGTTCATACATCTCCTCTGCATGAGCTGACATCACACTAAATTCGCCCGCCGTAATCGCCTGTGCAGTGTAAGATAGATGGTAATTGCCCACGCTCAAATAGTCTGCATAGAAAATCGCGGCATGATGGCGTAATTCCTTATGATAAAAACTCCAGAATGAAACGTTATAACCCGACCAATCTCCGCGTGTGAACCATAACGACCCCCCCGCATATTTACCACCTGCTTTATCTGCGTCCACCACCGAAGCCGTCGCTAAATCCCGATTTACAGGCTCTAAACCACCGGGAACAGAATCATTAACGACAACGTAATAACGCGCTGCCGGTAAGGACAAATATAAGTCAACCCGCACTAATTCACCTGCTTTAATTTGCATCGGACTTTGTAATAATATCCATTTACCATCGCGTTCAACATGATATTCACGTTGTACCGATATGCCAGCATTAACCGCTTCAGCTTTTTCGTCCAACGGGGCATATTGTAAACGCAAATTATAATACATCCGCCCCGTGCCTTCTTTCTCCAATTTCACCGCCACCTTACGACCTACATCATTTGATGTCATCGCATGTACAAATGTTTCGGCTGGATTTTTCACGTCGTCAAATTCAATATGCCCCAGTTGTTCACTATCAAACCAAGATGTGACTGCCATATCTACTGCTTCTTTTTCGTAAATCCGTGCATAATCAATTAAGGCATTCATGCAAAACATGTTTTCTTGGGTATTTTCCCAATGACCCTTATTCTTGCGTGATTGAGTAATTTGATGCACTAATTTAAATGGCATATCACCAATATTGGTTTTTGATTTTGATACTTCGTCGTACTGCAACAAAGCACTTAAAATAGCACATTCAGTACGCAGCGAACTAGACAATAAGTGTTTGTAATTGCTATCTAAATTTTCTACAAATGATACTCGACCTGAAGTCTGATTAGCATGAGACAAAATTTTATTTATCACCTCTTCTTGTATACGTTGCACACGCGGTACTTGTAGCGTTGCTTGTAAATACATGGCTTTACCAAACAAACTCATATTATCTATATGTTCACGGTAACGTTTAACGTCTACGCGAGTTACTTTCTGTTGTTTTGCCAATGCCGCTAATGCCACCGCTCGCACCGTAGATGACATGCTGATTGAATAATATTCCGGTGAAGAATCTTTGCGTAAATAACCAGATAGGTAATCATGTAATTTATTTTCGACTTTACTATCAACAGGTAAACCACGCTCACGCATCCAATTAAACGCTAATGCAGTATACGCACTTAGATAAGGATTCACTCGATTATCAGTCGGAATAAAGTAAGTCATACCACCGTTTGGAGCTTGAAAATCAGTCGCTAATTGTAAGGTAGTTTGTGGTAAAGTCGCACTTTCTTCCCATGTCACACCGCTTATATAATCACGTAACTGATTGAAATGTGAAGCCATTACACCTTTAGTTAATTTCTGTTCCCAACACGCATACGGATAGTCACGCATGTAGTTGAACGCACCACTGACTCCACCAATGACGGTGGGCGATAAAGTCACGCTTAAATTACCGACGTTTGGATAAATATCTTGCGGAATAGCGACTTGTTCCGTAATTTTATTTGCTACGCTCGTACCATACGTTGCTTGACTGTCCATTGCGCGGCGTGGGTGAATCTCCAAATGATGCTCTAAGCTATCTTGTTCTTCACCGTCCTTAGCACTTGCGACAAAATGTATTTTACCGTCACCTTTGGTTTTTAATGGCATCCATAATTTATAACGTTGATATGGCTCTGCTGATATGATTTGGGTGAAAGCTTGTCTGCCAGTCTCAATCATACCAGTGGCTTGAATGTTTACGCTGACTTGACGAGTTTTATCGGTGCGATTCATAAGGCTAAATCCTGCATCGAAGTTGTCGCCTTCTAGCACTTGATTTGGCATAATTGGACGCAATTCAATTGGTTGATTCACTTTGAAATTGGCATCACTCAAACCCATTTTGTCCTCTGGAGTCACCGCAATCGCCAACACACGCCAACCCGTTAAATTGTCAGGTACGTTAAATTGAATTTGCGTTTTACCTTCTTTATCGACGGGTAAAGACGGATTCCAATAACCAACATATTTGAACACCGAGCGCATACTCAAACCCATGCCACCGTCACCACCGGCATTCGCGCCTTTTTTCTCAAATTTCTGCCGACCAACAAGGCGCGTCAATAAGCTAAAATTCGCCATGTCTAAATCATCTAAATTATAAAAACCTTCGTACGGATCAAAATAAGCTTTACCACCCTGTACCAAATCAAATACTGATTCATCTAGCACCGCAACGGCTAATTCAACCGGCTGTTTGACTTCATCATTAAGCGGTTTGACTTGCAAATCAATGGTGACTTGTTCGCGGGGACGATAGGTTTTTTTATTAGTTTTGATGTCAACAAGCAATTTTTTATACGGTTCATTGACCATCGTTCTAACGTAACCCATACGATAAGTTGGCTTACCTAAATCAACTTGTCCATCACCTAATGGCTTATCCACGCGCGGCGAGAATAAAGTTACAGAGACGAAAAAACCGGGTACATAATCTGGTTTAATCGGAATTTCAATGACTTCCGCGCTATTTGTCAGAGTTTGCGTCCAGCTATCCAATATGCCATAACGTTCAACAGTAATTAATGCTTGTGCCTTAGGATAAGGATTTTTAATTAAATACCGAGCTGTTTCGCCGACTTTGTAGCTTGTCTGTTGCGGTGCGATATGCAAACCATTACCTTCTGGCATCGCCCACATCGCCATACCTGAACCGACAACCCAAATATTTTCCGTTGTATGATGCGCGCGACCTTGAGTATCTTCAATTGTCGCGGTCAAGCGATAATCACCAACTTTATCCGGGTTGAATGTACAAGTAAGTGGCTCAATATCTGATATTAAATTAGTTTGTTGACATGTACCCGCGTCTACCCATGAACGTTCATATTTCGTTAAATAAGCGTTACCTGCTCCTTTCACTCGTGAGGCTTTGATATCTTCACGCTCAATTTTAACGGTAATATTCGTATTTGTGACTGGTTCACCGTACTCGTTCACCACAAGCAGTTGTACATGATTATCTTGTTTCGCAGTAGCAAGCCAACTCTCTTGTTTTGTACCGACAAATCTATCTCGACCTACATATTTTGCGGTGCGGGAATTGGCGACATTTTTACCTCTATCATCTTTTACTGCACTTTCTAACATCAATTCACCGTATAAAATGGAAGTATTTTGTAAGGCAAATTTTGTTTCTAGCTCGCCTTTGTCGTCGAGTTTGGCTGTAGTTTGAAAAATGGTTGAATCGTAATCATCACCACCACTGACATCAAACCAAAAACTTTTAGCAGTAGGATGACTAGAATCTAAACTGCGTGGCTTTAAAATCGCCGTAATACGAGTTTCTGCATTGCTGTAAGGACCGCCTGAGTGTAGTTTAGCTAACGTATCCACTTTGACCGTATCACCCAATTTGAATAATTTACCCTGAATCTCAGTGCTAACACGGAACGGTGAAGGCGTAAAATCACTGACTAAGACTTGCATAGGTTGCCAACTATGATCAGTAAAATCAGCTTTTAAATTAAATACATACCAACCTACAGCCCCAGTTTTTGGAATGGTAAATTCACCGTGTAAACTACCAAATTCATTTAATTTCGCCTCTTTGACTTCATGTACCGTTTTACCCATTGGGTCTTCAACGGTCAACGTATATTTTTGCTTAGGTGCGGTGATAAAGCGTTGATTATTCTGATCACGGACTAAAATTTTATATTGCACCGTATCGCCAACTTTATAAATACCTTGCGCAGTCGTTCCCCAAGAGTGGATATGTCCATATTTTCCGCGCATATACGGATAAACTGAATAATCTACATCCAATTCATACATAGAAATTTGGTACTGATAATCCAGTGGTAACAACGCGCTTTCTTCACCGTGTTCGACTTGAACAAAAAAACGTTTATCAGCTTGATTATATATATACGCATTATCTAATTTGGGATCAAGCTCATTCGTTCCTTTCAATATTGCAACACCATCTTGATTTGTAATCGCGGTAGTTAGATTTTTATACGGTTCATGCTCTGGCTGGTAACTAGCTAAAAAGACATTAACAGTTGCATTTGCAACGGGTTTTCCAGTCGCAAATTCCGTTACCCAAACTAACGTATTGTAATGTCCGAGTTTAACTTGCACTTGATACGGTGTCACTTGGCTGAAAAACCAACGGTCTCCGCCTTCACTATTGCTGGTTTTAGGAATAGTGTGATAATAGCCTTGTACTACGCCAGATTTTCCATCTAATAATTTACGCACATTAAACGGTGTTTTAATCGTAACATCTTGAATTTTTGGATATGTTAGTTTACTGGTCAGCAATTCAGACCAAGCTTGTTTTTTCAAAATATGATATTTGATTTCAACTTCATCTAAATTGGTAATAAAAAACGGCAACTCGCTATCTACACCTTGTTCTAGCACGGAATATTGATGCTGCATATCGTGCATTGGTGCGCGGTGGTCGGTGGCAAATGTTAAATCAATCGCCTCTCTTAATGGTCGTCCGAATTCATCACGAAAGGCGGTTGTTCCCATACTTTTTAGCTTATAAATTTCGTAAGCTTTTAAATATACGGGTAGCCACACGGTGTACTCTTTATTTTCATGGTTTGACTCATCTAAACGAGAATTACTACTTACATTTTCCCAAGGATCGTAATCTTTACGTTCACCTGCCAAATCGGGAATGATGAGTAAATTTTGTTTAACTACTTCGGGAATGACAGGACTAGAAAAGCGTAAACCGATTCGACTGAGAGGATTACAACGCTGCGTCCATTTTTCATTAATACCTAGCTGAATATCATTATTATTTAAATCTTCGCATGTAATGCCTAAAAAAGTAAATTCTGGAAAAGTATAAAAACTCGTTTCAGCCGCACGTTGTATACCTAGTTCTGTGCCAAATTGTGATTTTAAGCCCGGTTCCACATTTAGGGTAATTTTACTATCTAGTGGCAATAAGTATTTTGGATAAACTATCCAAGTTTCTGAAAAACTTATATCTTTTACATTTCCGGTTAATTTCGCTTTAACTGCTACACGGCGACCATCTGGTTTTTGCATATACAGATGTTTTTCAACAGAGGCTTTGCTCACAGGTTGATTAAAATTAACTTGCAATTCTGGCATACCGGGCGCACGCCATTTATTAAAATAACTATAATTTATTTTTGGGCGTTCGGTAATAAATTGATGTGAATAAGCTTTAACCAGTTTTTTACCGTTAGTCGTAATGAATTTAGGTTCAACCAAAATGTAGTAGCGCGTAGCATGAGTCAGTTTATCCTTTTCACTCAATTCGCAGGCAAGACTACTGGTATTTATCCATCGCCATTGACAATTTAATTTTGGTGTAATTTTAATAGGTACTTCATTAGCATCACGTTTCATTTTACCTAATGCAACAACAGGTTGATTAAAAGTGAACACCACTTGTCTAGCGGGATAGACATCTTTACCATCTGGCGTAACCCGCGACAATTCTAGCGGTTTGTCTTGATTGAACGTGGCGGAATCATAAGCTGCTTGCACGGGTAAATGCAGTAGCAACAAAAGTAGAAAGCTTATCCT
Source organism: uncultured Thiotrichaceae bacterium (assembly GCA_964388965.1). Classification (GTDB taxonomy): domain Bacteria; phylum Pseudomonadota; class Gammaproteobacteria; order Beggiatoales; family Beggiatoaceae; genus Albibeggiatoa. Next base: position 11,414 of record CAYMCP010000067.1, read on the forward strand.
TAATATCATAATTTTGAACTCCCAGTTTGGTATTTTCGGTTAAATGATAATTGTTTATTTTGACAATAGTATGCACTTTTTTTACCAGTGGGTTAAGGATTTTTGTGAATTGATTTTACCTAACTAAATCTGAGTTCAGCGTGATGATGATGGTAACATTTTAATTATTTTGGAATAAATAGAGGGGGTAACATGAGCGCAGTGCCACACACCTTTTGGAATTTGGTGGATGACAGCACTACGCAAAATATGATAATCGTTATTTGAATAAAGAATCTACAGAGAATCCTTCTTGTTCTAAAATTTCCCGTAATCGGTGTAGTGCTTCTATTTGAATTTGTCGAACTCGTTCCCGCGTGATACCAACTTCAGCACCAACCTGTTCTAACGTCGCGCTTTCATTGCCATCTAAACCAAAACGCCGTTCAACAACCATACGTTGTTTTTTGTTTAGCCGCGACAACCACAAATCAAGGTGTTGCACAATATCTGCGTCTTGCAACAAAGTTGAGGGATCAGGATTTTGTTCGTCTGGAATCGTATCTAATAGCGATTTTTCTGAATCTCCCCCACGCGGCGTATCTACCGAAGTCACTCGTTCGTTTAATCCTAACATCCGTTTTACTTCGTCAATCGGTTTATCCAAATGCTGGGCAACGTCTTCCGGCGTAGGTTCCCGATCCAAAATTTGTGATAATTCACGCGCGGCTCGAATATAAATATTGATTTCCTTAATCACATGAATCGGCAAACGAATAGTACGAGTTTGATTCATGATCGCACGATCAATTGTTTGCTTAATCCACCATGTTGCATAAGTTGAAAATCTAAAACCTTTTTCTGGATCAAATTTCTCAACTGCGCGAATTAAACCAATATTGCCCTCTTCAATCAAATCTAACAATGCAAGTCCGCGATTCATATAACGCCGTGCAATTTTAACGACTAAACGCAAATTGGCTTCAATCATTTTACTGCGCGCTGCCATATCTCCTTTGCGTGCCAATCGCCCGTACATGATTTCTTCTTCAGGCGTTAACAAAGGTGTAAAACCAATTTCATTTAAATAAATCCGAGTTGCATCGCGTTCAGCTTCAACTATACCATTGATGTGGTGAGTTAAAGATTCTACTTCTTCTGGATTTTCTTCAACCGTATCAACACTATCTATGTCTTCGGTTAAGTTCCCACTTTCCATACTACCCACCTCTAAAAATAAGCTTAATTTATCTATCTATTTGGGCAAATAAATCAAAGGTTCAACTGCTTTGTTGTAGCAACGGATTTCAAAGTAGACTGCCGGTCGTTGCCGTGTATCTAATCCCATTTCAGCAATTTTTTGACCAGCTTGTACGCCTTGCCCTTTGCGCACTCGTAAATGTTGATTATAGCCATATATACTTAATAAATTTTTGTGATGCTGAATAATAATAAGTTTTTTATAGCCTTTCAGCACTTCACTAAATATAACCGTTCCTGCGGCGGCGGCTCTTATATCCTGCCCCAATTGACCAAATATGTTAATTCCAGAACTTTTGCCCGTTTGTGAAATAGCACGTTCCACTCTACCGTGCGTTGGCCACAACCAATCTGGCATCGGATCACAATTATTTCGTCTAAATGCCATTTTTTGATACATGCGCGTGTATAGTGGAATGTATAAAATTTGATTAACGTAAAGGCTGTACGGTGGACGTAAACGATTTAACCGGGCGATACCGTGCTGTTCAATACCAAAACGATTGGCAAGCAATGGTAAAGTATCACCCTGTTGCACACGATAAATCATGTATGTTGGTTGTTGCAAAGAAGATTGAGTTGAAAGAATAGGCGTACAAGCCGACAGTAATACAATTAGCAAAATGAATCGAATCACGGCTATTTACTCAAAATAATTACTTTTGTTTTTCCATTTCTAGGGCTTGTTTTAATCGTTCTATCAAACTCTGCATGTACGACATAGATACTGAAATTGCAGACAAATTGTTTTCCTTTGCTTGCTTTTCAATCAATTTACATAATTCCACTATCTGCAATGCACCCAAATTAGCACTACCGCCCTTAAATTTATGCGCTGCCAAATAAATAGATTCAGCATCACCATTACTAATAGCTGTTTCCAATTCCGCAGTATAATTTGGCAACTCGCCCAAATATAAATCAATTAACCAATCAATACCACGTCCTTTCATTTCCTGACGCAAAACATTCAAATTTTTGCTATCAATGGCTGGAAACGTAATAATTTCCTGTAACTTATTGCTTTTAATACTTATACTATTTTTGTTAGTATTATTATCTTGAATAGGCTTGTCCATTATTTCAGACTCCAGTTGTTCACCTTCTAACCAACGCAAAATAATTTGACGTAATGCTTTAGAAGTAATTGGTTTGCTAATGTAGTCATCCATTCCGCAGGCAAGACAACGTTCTCTATCACCTTGCATGGCATTGGCTGTTAATGCAACAATTATAATTTTTTTAAAATCAGCAGCTTGATCCGCTTCCCAAATTCTAACTTTTTGAGTTGCAATAAAACCATCCATTTCTGGCATGTGACAATCCATAAAAATCAAATCAAAGTTGCCCGCCATTCGTTGGCTAACGGCTTCTATCCCATTGTCAACGACTGTGACCTCACAACCCAAATTTTTCAACATGTCAATCGCAACTTCTTGATTAATAAAATTATCCTCTGCAAGTAATATTTTCCAACGTTGATTAAATACAGGTTTAGGTTCGGGTAATGAATCTTCATCCATCATTTCTTGTGTATCTGGAGACATGGCACGTAACAGACATTCGAGTAATTTTTTTTGTGAGACGGGTTTATATAAGCGACTTGCTAATAATTTTTTAATCTCTGGATTATCCATTGGCTGGTGCACTGAGGTAAGCATAACAAGCGGCAATCGTTTAATCGAATCATCTAATTTAATGCGCTGTGCTAGACTCGCTCCATCCATTTGCGGCATCATGAAATCAATAATCACTAAATCATATAGTTGCTCTGCTTTAAGTGCTTGATAAATTTTATTTAAACCTTCTTGGGCGTTGCTTGCCACATCGGGAATGAGTCCCCAATTTTTAGTTTGTGAATATAAAATTTCACAATTAGTTGAATTGTCATCAATAATCAAAACCCGCCGACCTTTTAGGATGCTTATATCGGGTAATTTTTTTAATACTTGTCGAGTTGATTTGTGCAAATTAATATCAAACCAAAAACTACTACCTTGATTAGGCTGACTATTTACACCGATTTTACCTCGCATCATATCTATCAGACGCTGACAAATCATTAAACCTAAACCCGTCCCACCGTATTGACGTGTTGTTGAACTATCCAGTTGAGAAAATGGTTGAAATAAACGCATTCTATCATCATGGCTGATACCAATACCTGTGTCACGAATTTCAAAATGTAATTGTAAATCATGCTCATCCTCGTCCACAACCGAAGCGGATAAGACAATTTCACCTTGTTCGGTAAATTTGATTGCATTACCCAATAAATTAGTAATAACTTGTCGTAATCGCCCCGGATCGCCGATGACTAAATGCGGCAAAAGTGGTGGAAAACGGCACGCCATTTCTAAACCTTTTTGATTAGCGGGTGGAGTAAAAAGCTCAACAATTTCCTCTAGTAGAGCAGACAAATCGAATTCAATCATTTCTAATTTTAATTTACCCGCTTCGATTTTGGCAAAATCCAATACATCATTAATGACCGTCAATAATGCTTCGCCAGAACTACGAATTAAGTTAACGTAATGACGTTGTTGTGTATTGATTTTAGTATCAAGCAATAATTCTGCAATACCCATAATGCCGTTCATAGGTGTACGAATTTCATGACTCATTGTAGCTAAAAATTCACTTTTTGAACGATTAGCAGCCTCAGCACTATCTTTTGCCTCTTGCAAAGCTTGTTCAGTTTCTTTACGCAAACTAATGTCGCGTATAAACATAAAAATGAAATTTTGCTTTTTGAAATGTATTAAGTTCGCACTAATCTGCACATCTATCGACTTATGTTTAAAAAAATGGCGCAATTTAGATTCAAAGGTAACTTTTCCCTGTTTTTTTAAAATTCCTAACCATTCATGTATTGCTTCATGCTTATCGGGTACGATTAAATTTAGTAAAGACATTTTCAATAAAACACGCTCTTCATAACCTAATAGTTGACAAAAGGCAGGATTAACTTCTTGTAATTGTAATTCTATATTAATCTTACAAAAACCATCTGAAATATTTTGGATCATCTCACGATTGAGTTGTAATTGCTCTTTTAATGCCTCTTGTGCAATATTACGTTGACGTTCTACTTGTTTGCGTTGCGAGATGTTGTTGACAATAGTTAATTTATAACGCTGTCCATTGGGAAGTTGCACCACACAAGCGTTGACTTCAACATCAATCAAAAAACCTGTTTTGTGTACCACACGCCATTCTGTGGGCAATTCGCGTGAACCCTCTTCAATACATTTGGTATACAATTTATCAGCATAATCGCGTTGTTGCGGTTGGACGACAATGGTGAAATGCTCTTCAAGTAGTTCTTCAGGGCTGTACCCATAAATTTGGCAGTAAGAAGAATTGACTTGTACAAAGCGACCATTTTCATCAGTAACGCAAATGCCAGTCGGCACTTCATTAAAAAAAACAGATAGAAAATTTTGACTAGTTTGGAGTTGTGAAGAAATATCAACGACTTCTTCGGAGGGTTTGTAAGCGGAAATATCACTAGCAACGGCATAGTACAAGTTTGGTTCAAGATAGTGTTTACACCATGTTTGAGGTGCTACGTTAATTGTCCATAGTAACCAGCGATATGTGCCATCTGCTTGTTTACAACGGTTTTCAATTTGAATATTAGGTTTAGAACTTAAGTGTGATAGTTGTTTGATTGTTAATGCGTGATCTTCACGATAAATAAAGTGAAATAAATTAGTTTCTAAAATTCGTTGTCGTGGAAACCCTAGCAAGCGTGCCATAGTGGTATTGATTTCAATTAATTTGCCTTGAGGTGTTAATAAACATTGCAATGTTGGCGCAAGTTCAAAAAATTCCTTATCCATGCAGGTATCCAATTTTGGTGGAAATCTTAATAAAATTAACGTCCTGAAATATATTAACTATTGATAATAATGTAAAAATAGTGTAGTTGAATGATTTAGTATAACGAGTTTTGTGCACTAGCACTTTTATTTACACCATTATTTGAGTAGTTTACATAAAATCTTGCAAAACAGGATAGTTAATCTTTTCAGAAAGCTAAATTTAGTCATTTCTAAGGTTGAACCGCTGTTTAAGCATAATCTTCGTCGGGGGAGAGAAAATTGAATTTGCGCCGCACGAAGCACAACGCTACAAAGTATGATGTGATATTGATTCGATTCAATCTACAGTTATTTTTATCAAAATACACCGTTATGCAAAGTTTTTGTATAATACCATATCTTTTGCTATATTTTGCTTTATGGATTGCGTTGCTTTGGAAATTTATTTCAGATTTTTAACGAAAGCATGTGTTTTTAATATGTTAGTTAGACGCAAATTGTTTTTTATAACTTATTGAATAACTAATATTTTTAAAATTCACAAGTAAAATTGTCTTACTACAAGTGAAGTTATTTTCAGTTGCCAGTAGTCTAGTAGATGTGATATAAATTATACTCCAAGTCACTAGTGTTAACTATTTACCAACAATTTAAAAGGAGAACCTAAATGACAGAAGAACTTACTGATAATGCAGTAGAAAATATGCCAAGCACAGGCCATGAAGAAGAAGCAAATAACTTAGTGAAAAATTATATTATTGCTTCTATGGGCGCGGCACTCGTACCTGTTCCGTTATTCGATATGGTTGCCTTAACAGGTATTCAATTAAAAATGTTGCATAGTTTAGCTAAATTGTACAACGTTAAATTTACTAAAAACTTGGGTAAATCTCTCATTGGTTCTCTGTTGGGTGGAATTGTTCCCACCTCTACGGTTGCAAGTTTATCTAAAGCCATTCCCGGCGTAGGCACAACGGCTGGTGTCATTGGTATGTCCATCATTGGCGGCGCATCAACCTATGCAATTGGTCGCGTATTTATTCAACATTTTGAATCAGGCGGTACTTTTCTTGATTTTAATCCAGAGAAAGTGCGTGAATATTTCAAAGAACAATTTGAAAAAGGTAAGCATGTTGCCAGCAAATTAGAAGATACCGAAGAAGTAAAAGAAGCTAAAAAATCAAGTATTTAACCGCTTTGCAGAGTGTGGGCTATTTGCTTTCTACACTCTGTCTTACAATAACGCTTTTCACGGAAAAAATCTTTTAGACGTTCACCACATTCCGTTGCCAACACGCCACCGACACAATCTACATGATGGTTATGGCGCGTATCACGCAACACGTCGAAACGACTACCTGCTGATCCTGTTTTCGCATCATAAGCTCCAAAAACAACTTTAGGAATACGTGCGTGAATAATCGCGCCAGCACACATAATACAAGGCTCTAAAGTCACATATAGAGTTGTGTCTGGAAGACGATAATTCTGAAAATATTTAGCTGCCTGTCGAATTGCAACAATTTCAGCGTGTGCGGTAGGGTCATTGGTTACAATAGGCTGATTCCACGCTTCTGCAACGCACTGATCGTTACAGACGATAATCGCACCAATCGGAATTTCATTTTTTAATGCAGCGTAATCTGCCAACATAAGCGCGTGACGCATCCAAAATTCATCAGTCTTCATGATTTTTTATACATTGTCGCAGGGTCTTTTAATATGGATTCTGTCACAACCCATTGATCATCTTCAAGTTGTTGAAAAAAACAATGTGCTCTTCCCGTATGACAAGCAACGCCACCAACTTGTTCGACTTTGAGTAAAATCACATCATTATCACAATCCAAATGAATAGATTTTAATTTTTGCACATTTCCAGATTCTTCGCCTTTAAACCAAAGTTTTTGACGCGAGCGCGACCAATAAACAGCACGTTGTTGTTCTACGGTGAGTTTTAAAGCCTCTCGATTCATCCACGCCATCATGAGTACCATTTGTGTTGCTGCATCTTGAGCGATAACCGGTATTAATCCGTTATTATCCCAAGCAATTTTATCTAACCAATCAGTCATTTTGCCCACATCTTCGAGTATTAGTGTTAGGAGTTACGCTGTTAAAGTGTTTTTCTCGTTCCCACAAAGCGAGACTGTAAAAGAACTACCAAAAACACCATTTTTTTGATCGTAAGTTATTGATTTTACGTTATATAAAGTTCTAAAAATGAAATTCTCTTACAACCTCAGCTCGTGGAGACGAGACAACGAGACAAATTAATCATTTGACACTTCAACTGTGTAACGCCTAATGAAGTCTGTTTCATCTGTATAAACGTCTTTGCAATAATCTGAATTAGCCACTGCGCTAATTTTAATTTTTTACTGTGATTAAATTGTTTTACTAAAAATACACATTCACCGTGAGACATTCTCTTGCTCCATAAATTAAAACGGGTGGCTTAAATTCAAACGATTTAAGACGTTCTGGGTGATGATTTGGTTTTTTTATCTTGCCGTGTAAACAATTTACAGTATAGCATACAGCAAACTCACTCCCCATAAAACGTAAACAATACCTCAATAACGGCTGTAATTTCATTGGGTTGCATGTCGTAGTAGAACGAAAGACGCAATACATTATTTATCTCTTGTTTTGTGTCGAGTAATGGTTTTAACCGCGCAATTTCTATGGAAAGATCGCGTCATTTGGGATTATGCACACGACTGTCTCACATAAAATACTACGCCAACACGCTCAATATGTTCATGCAGTTCCTCATGATTTAACGTATCAAAAAATGTTTTGAACTTTATTAAAAACAAAAGGTTATCACTTTGAACACAATTTTGGGCATGGACAAATCCATCTTGCTTCATTACTTGCTACTTTGATGATACTTGCCTTTCTTGTACATACGCTCATGGAATTATTTGATGAACGCTTCAAAAAGCTCAGAAAACTATTGCCTTCTCGCAAACGACTGTTTCAAGATTTTTCCGCCCTTATGCTTTATATCTATCTGCTTTGATTCTTGACAAGCTCTTTTGCAATTTATGCTTGATGGACTTAACTCTCGCCATCCTCCTGCTTAACCCTAAAATGAGAATTGCTGTGGGCATGTCGATTCTCGTAGGTTTGGTACGATATATTTTGACATAAAAAAAGCCCCATAACTTGCGTCATGAGGCTTGGTTTTATTTCTAAAGATGAATCAGATTATTGTTGATAACCCGGAATACCGTAGAATACAGCACTACATCCTTTCATGCCTACTACAGTAAATTCACCGTTTCCACATCCAACATCACCATACCAGCTATCAAAGTATAAGCCTTCTGGTGCGGTTGGGATGAGTTTAAGCTTAGTACCACGTTTGAAGTAATAGAAGCATTGTCCTTCACCTCTATCACAATCAATGCCCGCAGGTTGACTCACAACATGTCCATTTGGACTGCCTACGAATATCCAGAAACTATCTGGTACAGGTGGAGGTAACATTACGCCGCCTTTACCAGTAAGTTCTAAATCTTCAACATTGCCATCATCGCTACCTTTACCATCATCCTTAACATCTTTTTCTGATTTGTCATCAGTCGTATTGACTTGTTGTACAACCACTTGTAATAACTGAAAACTCCGAAAAAGTCTATTGAGGTTATAATGTGTGTTGCAAAGACA
>CAYMCP010000068.1:0-19308 GCA_964388965.1 uncultured Thiotrichaceae bacterium
CTGGCGTTTCGATAATGGGCGCGATTGTCTCATTATCAGAAATAGGCGCATCGTTATTTGCAAAATCCAACTCAGGCACATGGCTACTCGACAGCATCGCTAACACAGCCGAGCCATTTTGCGGACGTTCTTCACGCGATTTGCCCAAGCATTCCATGATGATATTTTGCAAAATAATTGGTACATCAAGCTTTTGTACTGCCATTAATTCCTGAAAAGTTGGCGTTTTTAAATTTTGCGTCAACATTTGCCACAACAAAATCCCCAAAGCATAGGTATCATCGCTAGGATGTGCGGCTGAACCACTACTTTGCTCTGGCGACATATAACCCATACTGCCAAAACTTTGTGTCGTAAATTGGGTACGGGTGGCATTCATCACGGCTGCATTTTCCACGACCACTTTACCAATCCCAAAATCAGCAATTTTTACTACACTTTGTTGAGTTAATAAAATATTTGCAGGTTTCAAATCACGATGAATAATACCAATCTCATGCACAGCAGCTACAGCTTCAACTATGGAACGAAATAATTTTAAACACTCTTTCACAGTCAACGGCGTAGCACGCAACAAAGATTCCAAAGTCCCACCTTCGATAAAATCAAAAGCTAACCAGTACGGTTCAGAATTCAAATTCAAATCAACTAAACGTACAATATGTGGATGTTCGGGCAATTTTTCCCGCAAAGAAAATAAAGCATCCGCTTCACGTTTTAATACTTGGGCACTGGCAGCATCCAAGCAAAACTTAACTGCAAAACATAAACGTTGATGTTTAACTTGCCACACTTCACCAAAACCACCTGCGCCTAAAAATTCAGCTAATTGCCAACCCGGATTGCCATGCGGCACAGCATCGCCCACACGAAAACGCGGACGGCGAGCAGGAAATAATGATTGATAAAAAATATCTTGTTCTAATTCAGTAAATTGCGCAGTGATAGGCAAAACTGTATCCAAAGCAGTATTATATTTACGTGCTTGGCGTAAAGTTACAGCCGTGCGTTCTTTAATTGTTGCCGACATGAACATCAAACATTCAGTAATAGCTTCGGCTTTGTCAGCTTCTATGACTTCGCCGGCACTCTGTTGCTCTTTGATAACTTCTTGAGCAATCAAACGCGCATCCTGTGCCGATAAAGCTGCAGCTTCCTCAATTCTAGTCAAACGCTCATGCACATTGGCTTTATTTTGTTCATCGCGGATGATTTTATAGCAACCTTGAGCTAATTCTAATACATCACCAGCAATAGGGATTTTTTTCATACCAAACAACAAAGTATGCGTTGCTAAACGCAAAAATAATCTGCCTTTTTCTAGTTTTGCCATAAAATTATGATTCCATCGCAGCCAATAAAACTGTAGTATACCATTACAAGGATAAAATTAATTTCAATAATGTATAACTTTTTCACCTATGTCAGGTTGTGGTGGAGGCTGGTGCGTCCTGCTGGGTGACGACACGGAGCATCGTCACGAGTCAAATGTAGTTTTAATTATACTTGTGCGGAAAATCACGATGACGCTTAGACTAATGAGTAGCCCAAGCAATTAAAAATGGGTTATTACTTAGTCTTTCAGACGAAACCTTCGACAAGTGTTTGTTTTAAAATCTCGGCGGGATAATCGTCTACAATCAAAGATTGCCCGATACCTTGCATTAAGATTAAACGAATTTTACCCGCTTGTACTTTTTTATCGACTTGCATCAATTTCAACATTTCCTCAACATGCAACGCTTGCGGAATCACGACAGGTAAATGCAAAGTCTGTAAAATGGCTTTGATACGCTCAACAGCCTGCTCATCTATCCAACCTAAATGCCGTGACATCTTAGCGGCTAACACCATACCGATTGCTATTGCTTCACCATGCAGCACTTGTCCATAACCTAAACCCGCCTCAATTGCATGTCCGAATGTATGTCCTAAATTGAGTAAGGCACGCATTCCTTTTTCCTTCTCATCTTGTGCAACTACATTCGCTTTGTCCATACAAGCGCGCTCAACCGCATAAGCAATCGCATTAGGCTCTAAATTGAGCAAAGCTTGCGTATGCTGTTCTAACCATTCAAAAAACGTTAAATCATTAATTAAACCATATTTCACCACTTCTGCTAAACCTGCGCTTAATTGACGTGACGCTAAGGTTTTTAAAGTCTCCGTATCAATCAATACACATTGCGGCTGATGAAATGCGCCAATCATATTTTTACCTTGTGGATGATTCACCCCTGTTTTGCCACCAACAGAAGAATCTACTTGTGCTAATAAGGTCGTTGGAATCTGAATAAATGGCACACCACGTTGATAACAAGCAGCCGCAAAACCAGTCATATCACCAATAACACCACCGCCTAAAGCCACTAGCGTAACTTGGCGATCACAGTGTTTCGTTAATAATTGATCAAAAATCACATTCAATATCGTCAGATTTTTATACTCTTCGCCATCAGGTAAAATGACGTGCTCAACCTGAAAATCATCAAATAAATCAAGCACTCGCTGCAAATATAACGGTGCAACAACATCATTTGTCACCACCATTACTTGTTTTGCTTTGACATATTTAGTAACTAATTGTTTTTGAGAAAGTAAATCTTGACCAATAAAAATAGGGTAGCTTCTATCACCCAAATCCACTGTTAAAGTTTTCATAATTTTTCTAGCTGTTTAATGCGTTTAACAATCGTTTTGACAACTTGCAAAATCGTTTTGTCACCTGTTTCTACCGTGATGTCAGCAACTTCTTGATAAAGTGGTTGTCGAATCTGCATTAACTCTTTTAAACGCACTTTAGGGTCTTCAGTTTGTAATAATGGACGATGACGACAAAATGCAGTCCGTTCCAACAAGGTATCTACTGATGCGTGTAAATACACCACTAAGCCACGTTCCTTCAATACATGACGATTTTCAGCGTTAATCACCACACCACCGCCCGTTGCTAAAACCAATTGAGAAATTTGAGTTAAATCATCAATAACGCTTTGCTCTCGTTTACGAAAGCCCTCTTCACCCTCAATCTCAAAAATTAAAGGAATAGATGCACCCGTTCGCTGTTCAATCTCGTGGTCGCTGTCTTTAAAACTTAAATTAAAACGTTCAGCTAACTTGCGACCAATAGTAGATTTTCCAACGCCCATAGGACCTACTAAATAGATGTTATCCAGTGAGAAAGGTGTGGTTATCAAGTCTTTTATCCGTTATTTTAAAATTACCCAAACCTACCCATAACCAATGCACTACATTAATCAGCAACTTTTTCCCACCATTTAGGGAACTGGAAACCGTGTTTTTAAGTGTTCAATTTGTGACTTTAGATTATTTTTCGATTTTGCGAAGAAACCTAAAAAAAGTGCGTTGGTACGAATTAAATTCTATAAAACAAACTGATTAGGCTGTTCAACGCCGATTAATGCTTGTACGGAGGTCTCAAATAAACTATCAATTTGCCATTCTGTATCACTATAGCGTGTTACTACCAATGCTTCCATAATCGGCTCTTGACCGACAATCGCAAATAAACGTCCGCTTGGTTTTAACTGTTGCTTAAAATGTGGATATAACAAAGGAATCGAGCCTGTCAACACAATCACATCATATTGAATATCGGTTTTCCAACCTTGCGCTGCATTCCCAATACTCAAAGAAACATTATCAAAATTTGCTAATTTCTGCTCTGCTCGTTCAATAAAATCTTCATAAATATCAACACTATCCACATGTTGAGCTAATTTAGCCAATAGCGCAGTTAAATAGCCACTTCCTGTACCAATTTCCAATACGCGATCAGTTGGTTTAATGGATAGACTTTGCAATAAACGCGCTTCCAAACGCGGTGGCATCATCATTTGTCCATGTGCCAATGGAATTTCAACATCAGCAAAAGCTAACGCTTGGTATCCCGTTGGAACAAATTTCTCACGCGGAACTTCCGCCATAACATTCAACACACCTTGGCTTAACACATCCCAAGGGCGTATTTGTTGTTCCACCATATTAAAACGTGCTTGTTCGTAGTTGAAATGCGGCATATTATTTCCTAATCACTGATTTTCAAAAAAACAATTAACCTAATTATAAATCTTATGGATAGCTGCTGCTAGTATTTTAAATTTAATTCACGCCATTCGCTATGATATGGTGTATTGAAATCAAGCAAATTGTTAGAATAGTAGCATTCAACAGCAGCTAAAAGCACACAAAATCCATGTTACAAGCACTTTATGTTATTGCATACCATTTTCTTAAAATTTGTCTTCTCGAAGCAGGTCCGCAGGACTTACCGCGCTCACCGCCTTTCTTATTGTTTTTAATTTTTATTTACGCGCTCATTTCCACCACCATTTTGATTTTGTATGAAGTTCCATTACTTACCATATTGGGACAAACTTTTGTTGAACTTGGTATCACCTTATTCCTCACGTTTAGTTTGTTATATGTGACTGGATATTACAATAGAATCATCCAAACTTTAACTGCAATTATTGGTATAGATACATTATTACACACGATTGCATTGATTATTTTAATTCTTGAATTTTATTTAAAATCTATTAACCTTGACATAGGTTTTACCCAAATATTAGCTTTATTACTATTTTTCTGGAATTTAACTGTTTATGCGCATATTTTACGCCACGCACTGTCAAGCGAATTTATCGTTGGTTTTATTATCACATTTATTTATTTAATTGTAACTGTCATCATTTTACAATCCTTATTTCCCACACCAGAAGCGTTGACAAAATAATGCACATTCACATATTAGGCGTTGGCGGTACTTTTATGGCGGGTATTGCCGTGATTGCACAACAATTAGGTCATAAAGTCACGGGAACTGATAAAGCGATTTATCCACCCATGAGCACGCAATTAATTGAGCAAAAAATTACTTATTTTGAAGGATATGACGTAAAACAGCTTAAACCTGCACCTGATCAAGTTATTATTGGTAATGCCCTATCTCGCGGCAATCCAGCAGTAGAATACGTGTTAGAACATAATATTCCTTACATTTCCGCCGCACAATGGTTAGCAGAAAATGTATTACGCCAATGTTGGTGTTTAGCCGTAGCGGGCACGCATGGAAAAACAACAACGAGTAGTTTACTGGCTTGGATTTTAGAGTACGCACAGTTAAATCCTAGTTTTTTAATTGGAGGCATACCAGAAAATTTTGGTGTATCCGCACGTTTAACCGACAGTCCATTTTTTGTTATTGAAGCGGATGAATATGATACTGCTTTTTTTGATAAACGTTCCAAATTTGTCCATTATGCCGCCAGAACTGCAATTTTAAACAATTTAGAGTTTGATCATGCAGATATTTTCCCAGATTTAGCCGCAATTCAACGCCAATTTCAGCATTTTTTGCGTATCATTCCACAATCAGGTTTAATCATTTATCCGCCAATCGAGACAATTCAACAAGTATTAGATAAAGAGCCTTGGAGTCGGCGCGAAACCTTCGGTAGCGGAGATTGGCAAATTGGCGCGCACCGAGCTGATTACGCCAAATTTGAAGTTTATTTCCAACAACAATTACAAGGTCAGGTAGAATGGGATTTAATCGGTTTACACAACGCACACAATGCCTTAGCTGCTATTGCCAGCGCACGACATGCAGGTGTACCTAGTGCAATTGCTTGTTTAGCTTTAGCGCATTTTCGTAACGTAAAGCGGCGTTTAGAATTGCGTGGCGTGGTCAATCAGGTGCATGTATACGATGATTTTGCTCATCATCCGACGGCGATTGCGGCAACGTTGACTGCACTGCGACAAAAAGTTGCTCAACAACCGATTACCGCAGTTTTAGAAATGCGTTCTAACACCATGAAAATGGGTATATATCAAACTGAATTAATTGATTCATTAAAAATAGCAGACACGGTATACTTTTACCAACCTACAGATTTAACATGGTCATTGCAATCAATTGTAGATGGTTTATCTAACGCGCATATCTGCTATGATACGCAACAGATTATCAATTCACTGCTGCAAAACCAACAGCCAAATGAGCATATACTCATTATGAGTAATGGCGGATTTGACAACATTCATCAGCGATTATTATCTGCATTGCAGAATTATTAATGGTCATCAATAAAATTAAATAACGGACATTTTTTATGTTTTTAGTGATAGATACTGAAGGTAAGGATATTTTAAGCGAAATAGCTATTATTGATCCACAAGGTGCTGTTATTTATGAAGCTTATGATCAAGAACACCACAATAATGCTGATATTCGTCTCAACTTGAAAAGCCTTTCTGAAATAATCGAGGACATTCAAATCATTTTTGAAAATAATACCCTTGTTTGCCATTATGCGGAACATGATGGAAAAATTTTACAAAATAGTTTTAAAAAAATAGGTAAGCGACTAAAAAATAAAGATTTTCTATGCACTTATGAACTATCTAAAATTTATTTTCCTAATTTAAGCAGCTATTCGCTAGATTATTTATGCAAACATTTTCAATTAGAAGTAGAAAATAAACGTTTTCAAACTAATGCCGCACACCGCGCCAAATATGATGCTTTATTCACCTATCAACTGTATCATAAAATATTACAAGCTCAATTAAAACAACAACTTCATCAACATACCAATCCATTTGGACACAGTCGTGTTGATACCCCGTTTCAGCACCATCCAGACTTAACTGAAATTTATCACGATCAGTTTACCACTTTGACTGCAACACTGAATGAAATTAAACAAGATGAAAATCATCAAAGTAAAGGCGTGGTCATTATAGGCGATGCAGGTACGGGCAAAACACATTTAATGATGCGCTTGGCAAAAGCACGTTTATCGCGTAACCGCTTGTTATTCATACGTCAGCCCAATCACCCTAATGCAATTTTATTTCATATTTATAGCCGTATTTTAGAATCTTTTGTAGAAAAAATTCCAGACACACATTACTCACAAATTGAATATTTATTAGCTAAAAGTTTCTCTAAAATTCAAATAGATGCAATCAATAATTTACAACAACCTAGTCAAAAAGCAAAAAATATCCTTAAAATGCTTTCCGAAGACCCTTTGAATATTTATAACTTGGGCAAAGAACGCTCAGAGATAAAACGCAGAAATTGGCAGCATATTGAAAAAATGACTTTAAGTTGGTGGGAACACAAATTTGGCTTTGAGGGTTATGCAGGCAATGTTATTCGTGGATTGATTAAATTTTGTAGTTATTCAGAGCCTTACAAACGTGATTTGGTGCGACGGTGGCTTGCTGGCAATGAATTGGATAATGTCGAATTAGATAAAATTGGTTTGAGTAACTGGGGTGATGATATGAGTTTGGAAACTTTTTCCCTAGAAGCGATTACCGTATTTAGCAAATTATCATTATTAGATGAACCGTTAATTATCGTTTTTGACCAATTAGAAGGCTTGAAATTTCATGAAAATATTTTATTTCAGTTCGGTGAGGCTGTGAAGGAATTATTTACGCATGTGCCAAATAGTTTATTAATTTTTAATTTATTTTCAGACCGTTGGCAGCATTTTAATAGCTTTTTTGATGATTCGATTATTCATCGTATGGCGCAATGTCAGCTTGTGCTTGACAAACCGAACATCACGCAATTAACAAAAATTCTCAATCTAAAGATAGAACCATTAAAAATTAAAATTGAGCAATTATTTTTGCCAAACGAGTTAAATGATATTTTGCAACAACATTCAGTTCGTGCGGTGTTAAATCGTGCTTCGGAGTATTATCGTTTTAAAATTGATGACATTCCGTTACCAAAAACTGAGTTGAATTTTGAGCAAGAAATACGCGCTGAAATCCAAGCTTTAAAACAAGAAATGGCGGCATTAAAACAACAGCTTTCTGTACCGATTGGTTTGCAACAACCTATCGAAGTAAAAAATAATTTAACTGAAAAAACAGATGCGTTTGAGCAGTATATTCAACAATATCGCAGTCGTTTAGAACAAGATTATGATAAAAAACAGGTTATTATTAGCGATACTGATGATATAGGTAAATTATTGGTGATTTTAGAAGCTTTTAAGAGCATTATTACTTTAAAAATAGACTATTTGCGTTTAGGAAAAAGAAAATTACCTGAACATCTTTTTGTAGAAACGCCACAGCAAAAATTTGTCATCGCCTTTTTGCATGTTGGCTCTATTTCATTTTCATCGAGAATTAAAAATTTTAATGAATTAGTGATTTTAAATAAAGATATTCGTTTTGCTTTGTTCCGTGACGCAAGAGAAGATGAAATCAAAGGTAAAGTTGCTAGTACGGAAATTGAAAAGTTAAATAATGCTGATAATGGTTATTTTTTAATTATGAATCGCAGCAACAGAATTCATTTTGAGTTAATTTACAAATTAATCACTGATGTCCAAAATAGAGAAGTTGATTTAGAGTTAGAAAGTACGTTACAAATAATGATGCAATATTTTAATAATTATTGGCTAATTCGCAATTTAATGAAAAATTAATTTATTAAGATGATGCTATAAAATAAGTGTCTATTGATTAGCAGTCCTAAAAAGTGATATGTAGTTAAAACTTATTAGAACTGTCTGGCATCTTTATGATAATTTAATAAAATAAAGATATTTTTAACGATGGCGTTGTTGCATCATTTGTTGCATTTCTTGCATAGTCAATGGCGCAAATCCTTCCAATGAATAAAAATCATCTGCAACTTTTTCATCCGTTTTAATTGAAACCACTTCGCTGCGTATTTTACCTTTCATTTCACCAGTTGCGTATACGCTTTTCATACGCATACCTAAAGCTTGCATTTGTGCATCTAGCTGCTGATAAGCCTGAATACAAGGATGTTGATGCGGTGATTTTTGTGTATCTCGTTGTTTTTTAACCACTTGCATGGTTTTGTCAAATTGTGCGATTGCAACAATTGCTGCTGCTGATTGAGAAAAATATTCATCTGAACAAGTTTCACCATTTACTTTTACTTGATAATGCACGGTCGGATAGCCCGCAATTTCGATTGTATCTCCTTCAATTTTAACTAATTCCGCACGTATCGGAGGCAGAGGTTGCTGAGGTTGACGTTGGTACATCGTGTTAGGACGAGCTTGTTGAGGTTGTGGATTAAAGCGCGTAAGGCTAGGATCAATATAGCGTTTTTCAGTTGGATTAACGATGTAAACTTTATGCGCTTTTAAATCTATCAAACGATAGCTAGGTGAAGTTTTTTGTTCTTCAATAACTTCCATCCGCGCATAATCATCACTGATATAAATTCGTTGCGTTTGTCCTTGTGCATTTTGTGCCTCAATAACAGTATTTGACCAACTATTGCAAGCTAATACGCTAAGTAGTAAGCCTAAATAAATTTTTTTCATTTTTCCTCCTTAAAATCTTGTTATAAGACCAGTTCACTATAACAGAGTCAGTTTTATAGTGCGATGTTTTCAATTATTTTTCTAAAAACTTGTAAAAAACTGTTGACAAGGTGTAGTGAATACATTATTGTGCAATGCAACAACAATGTTGCAACGCAACAAAAAGCAGCCTAGTTCGCTGTTGACACAGAATTTTTTTATTTTTTTAATCACACACTTTTTGGAGTATTTCTTATGCAAGCTCAATTCGCAGAACAATTTTCTAAAGCAAACCAACAATCTTTAGAAAACGCTAAAAAATTTGCTGAAATTAACAATGCTTTTTTCAAAGGCTTAGTTCAGCAACAAGTTGATACAATTAGTAATCATGTGGAAAACGTTAATCAACACATGGGTAGATTTAGTGAAGCTAAACGCTTACAAGACGTGTGGGCTGTTCAAGGTCAGTTTGCTCAGGAAGCCAACAAGATCACGATGGGTAGCGCACGCACAACTTTGGATATGATGGTTGATGCAAAAAATCAGTTTGTAGCATGGTACGAAGATAGCATGAAAGAAGCAGCCGAATACATCCCTGCTAAAGCTGTTGCTAAATAATTTGAAATAGCAAGATTTATCATTTCTTGCGCGAAAAAGCCTTGTTATCTATATGGTAACAGGGTTTTTTATTGTGAGATTTGAATTGTTTTATTGATTTTTATTTGTAGATGTCGCACTTATTTTCTGAGAAATATGCTGCATAGCTTGTAAAATAAGCGGGCTACCACATTGCCAAAAATGATTATTTACTTCAATTTGATTAATATTTTGTAAAATTTTATGTCTTAATAAACGTGTTGCTAAAGCGGGTTTATCTGTATTCTCCGTGCTCAGAATAATAAATTTAGGATGATAATATAAAATCTGCTCTAAACTGATTTTTCCCCAAAATTGAATATCTTGTACAACATTATGTAAATTTAATCGCGCGACAATTTGATGAACTAACGTTTGTTGTCCGACAGTAAAACCATTAGGATAAAAAATGAGTACGGATTGTTGTTGTAATTGTGGCATGGTTTGTAATTGAGTTTGCATATTTTGTATAACTTGCCGTGCTTCCGTTTCTCGACCGATTGCCTGTCCAACTTGATTTAAATTATAATAAATATCCTCAATTTTTTGCGCAGCTTTAAGTTTAAGCATGGGTATCTTTAACTTTTGCAAACGTTGTACGGTAGTATGATTAGTAAATGTATGCACAATGCTTATATCTGGTTGAAATAAAATAACTTCCTCCACAAGTCCACGATTAAATTGTGCCGTTTTTGGAATCGAAAGATGTGATGACATATCTTTAACAAGGTGCGTTAAGGAAAGTTGTTGCGATTTGGCTGCTAATTGTATCAATAAAATGTCAGTGCATAGGTTGAGTGAAATAATTTTCTGTGCAGCTTGGGTAGGATTAAAAATACAACAGGTAAATAAGACGATGAATTTTAGATTTTGCATTGTTGATAAAGTGTTGTGATTTTTTGAGCAACCTGCTCAATATCGAATTGTGTAATGAATTTTTCATAACCCGCTTGACCATATTGTAAGCTGAGTTGTTTATTGGCTAATTTTTTAATGGCTTGCGTTAAACTATTCGTATCATTAGGTTTAACCAGTAAACCAGTTTTGCCATCTTCTACTACCCAACCCATACCAGAGCCTTGAACCTGAGCCGCAATAACGGGTTTAGCGTAACGCATTGCTTCCATTAATACTACGCCAAATGCCTCCGTTCTTTCCAATGAAGGCAAGCAAAAGACATCACAACAACTAATTAAGGCATGTAATTGCGCGTCGTCACAAAAACCTAGCAATTTTACTCGTTGCTGTAAACCATAATTTTGTACTAATTGAGTTAATTGTATTTCTAATTCACCTTTTCCTACGATAAAAAGTTGTGCTTGTGGGCAATGGCGCATGGCTTCAATTAATATTTTCTGACCTTTGTAATAAGTTAAACGTCCAATATGTAAAATGCGTTGTACATTTGGTTGCCATTGTCGTTGTGCCCATGCCAAAGCGGTTGTATCGGGTTGCGGTAAACGCTGTGTGGCAATACCTAAAGGAATCACAACGCTCTTTTGCTGCCAATTACGCAGTGCTAAACTGGAATTTAAATAAGGTGGCGAGGTGACAATAACGGTATCTGCATGATATAACATAGCTTGCTCAAATGGGCGATAGGCGTGATAAGCAATCGCTATGCGGTTATCAATATTAGATATTACGTCGGAATGCCAATGTAATACCCAAGGAATACGCCGCGCACTGGGCAACATTAACGCCCATAATGCTGAAGTATTTGGCAAATGGAAATGTAAAATATCAGGACGATAATCCTTGATAACGCTTTGTATCCAAAATAAAAATTGCGGACTGATCGGCGCGTAAAGCAAACGACCATAACTTGGTACGCGGTAAATGAGTGGATTAGTTTGCGTTTCTGCCCGAATTGGCGCGAAAAAACGTCTCCACTGGATTTGATGATCATGTACTAGGGCTGCGATTTGTAATTGTTGTGATAGTTGAGCATGAATTAAATCAGTTAAAAAATTTTCGATCCCGCCTGCGAACGGAGGATAATATTTACCAATATGCAAAATACGCATATAGTGCATCCTTTTTGTATGTTTAGGGCGGATTATAAATGTTATTCTACAACTTTCCAAATTCTATTAATATTCATTATAATTGTTGAGAAATTTTAAAAATATCGTTTTTCAACTTAAAATATATCATTCGTATCTTTTTGAGAAAAATTCATGTCACTCGTTAATTTAGATAATATCAGCATTGCTTTTGGTCACGTTACATTATTAAATAAAATTAATTTACGCTTAGAAAAAGCTGAACGAGTCTGTTTAATTGGACGTAACGGAGAGGGTAAATCTACTTTGTTAAAAATTATTTCGGGGCAAATTCAAGCTGAAGGTGGTGTATTGCAATTCCAACAAGGTTATCGTAGCAGCTATTTAGCTCAAGAACCTACATTTGAAGCAAATGATACTGTTTTTCATGCTGTTGCACGTAGTTTAGGTAAAATTAGTGAATTGATGCAAATTTATCATGATTTAGTACAAAAATTAGCTGAAAAACAAGATAATGAGCTAATGAAAAAATTAGAACAAGTGCAACATCAATTAGAAGCAGAAGATGGCTGGTTATTAGAACAACGAGTTGAGGCTATTTTATCACGTTTATATTTAATGCCAGATGAAAAAGTTGGAAATTTATCAGGCGGTTGGAAACGCCGCGTTGCCATTGCTCAAGCTTTGGTGACTGAACCAGATTTGTTATTATTAGACGAGCCTACCAATCATTTGGACATCGAAGCGATTACATGGTTAGAAACACTTTTATTAGAATTTAAAGGCTGTTTATTATTTATTAGCCATGATCGCCAATTTATGCAATGTTTAGCGACACGAATTATTGAACTAGATAGAGGTTTATTAACCAGTTATCCCGGTGATTATGATACTTATTTAAAAACCAAACAAGCTGCATTAGAAGCGGAAGCAACTCAAAATGCTAAGTTTGACAAAATGTTAGTACAAGAAGAGGTATGGATTCGTCAGGGTATTAAAGCACGTCGAACCCGTAACGAGGGACGAGTACGTGCATTGAAAAAAATGCGACAAGAACGGGCACAACGTCGTGATAAAATGGGCAAAATTAAGCTTGATTTAGATCGCGGTGGATTATCTGGAAAAATGGTGATTGAAGCGGAAAATATCAGTAAACATTACCCAGATAAATCGTTAATTAAACCTTTTTCAACATTAATAATGCGTGGTGATAAAATTGGTTTGATTGGGGCAAATGGTGTTGGCAAAACGACTTTGTTAAAAATCTTACTTGGTGAAATTATACCTGATAGCGGTAAGGTTAAGCATGGTACGCAATTAAAAGTTGCTTATTTTGATCAGTTGCGAACACAGCTTGATCCTGAACAAACGTTGTATGATGCGCTTGGTCAAGGGCGGGATAGTGTTGAAATTAATGGAAAATCTAAACATGTCATGAGTTATTTAAATGATTTTTTATTTCCTCCTGCGCGGGCTTATTCGCCGATTAAATCTTTATCTGGTGGTGAATGTAATCGCTTATTATTGGCTAAATTATTCACAAAATCTACTAATTTATTGGTTATGGATGAACCGACTAATGATTTAGATGTGGAATCTCTGGAATTATTGGAAGAATTGTTGATTAGTTATGAGGGAACGTTGTTATTAGTCAGTCATGATAGACGTTTTTTAGATAATGTGGTGACTTCAGTGTTTGCGTTTGAGGGTGACGGCGTGGTGAATGAGTATGTTGGTGGTTATGAGGATTGGTTACGACAGAAGCCGACTGTAGAATCATTAAAATCCGTCAAAGTTGAAAAAATATCTAAAAAAACTGGAAAATCAACTAAAATAGTAGAAAAATCTAAAAAACTGGGTTATAAAGAACAACGCGAATTGGAAAATTTACCATTGAAAATTGAGGTATTGGAAGCTGATTTGGCAAAATTGCAAGCGACTGCTGCACATCCTACGTTTTACAAACAAGAACAAACCGCTATAAATGAAATTTTAAGTAAAATTGAATTATTAGAAGATGAGTTGCGAGTTTGTTATGCGCGTTGGGAAAGTTTGGAGGATAAAATGTGAGAATCATAGGCGTTACGCAGTTAAAGTATTCCGCGTCCCAATGGTCTCCGTTGGGAAGCCGCAAGGACGTTCTGCGTCCTGATTTATTGTGAGTTGCAAATATAGCGTAAAATTTTCATGTGAACTGCGTAACTCCTAAATCAATTGAAAAAACTGATTTTTCTAATGGAGGTTTTAATAATGTGGAAACTATACGGTTATGATAATTTTGCGCGTGAGGACTATTTCATTGCGGAATATGCCACCAAGCAAGAAGCAGAACAAGCGGCTGAACAGCAACGACAAAAATTAATCACAATTCAACCTGACGAATCATTACGGGATAATATTTGGATTCAAGCTCCTGAAAATTAAGCGAATTCGAGAAATGACAACGATGACAGCCGCATTAACAATTGTGGCAATTTCGCAGGCGTGAAGGATTAGGCAATGGTGGAAAACCTGAAGCAAGTCAGCTATTTTCGCTGCATAACCATAAAAATCATAGGTAACATACATAGAAATTAAAATTAATCAACGACTTGCAAGCGTAGAGCAAAGTAAAACCAACAACTTGCAAGCGTAGGGCAAAGTGAAATTCACTAATAACCCAATCTTATTTTGAGTTACTTCAAATTGTAAAACGCGCCTTTACCCGTATACACAACAGTATCGCCTAACATATCTTCAATACGAATCAAACGATTATATTTTGCGATACGATCAGAACGAGATAACGAACCTGTTTTAATCTGACCTACAGAAGTTGCTACTGCTAAATCTGCAATTGTGCTATCTTCCGTTTCACCTGAACGGTGTGAAATAATGCAAGTGTAACTATTCCGTTTCGCTAACTCAATCGCCGCTAACGTTTCAGTTAATGTGCCAATCTGATTTAACTTAATTAAAATTGAGTTAGCAATACCTTTTTCGATACCTTGTTGTAAAATTTTGGTATTGGTCACAAATAAGTCATCACCTACCAATTGCACACGAGAACCCAATTTTTCTGTCAACACAGCCCAGCCGTCCCAATCGCTTTCGTCCATACCGTCCTCGATTGAAATGATTGGATATTTATCAACCCAAGCTGCTAAGTAATCAGCAAATTGTTCTGAACTTAACTGCTTGTTTTCAGAGGCAAGATTGTATTTGCCATCTTGATAAAATTCAGAGCTTGCTACGTCCAAGCCTAACATGATTTCATCACCTGCTTTGTAACCTGCTTTTTCAATCGCTTCTAAAATAATCTCAATTGCTTCCTCGTTAGATGACAAATTAGGTGCAAAACCACCTTCATCGCCTACTGCTGTATTCATCCCCTTATTTTTTAATACGGATTTTAATGCGTGGAATACTTCAGCACCGTAACGTACTGCTTCAACTAAGCTTGGTGCGCCGACAGGTAAAATCATAAATTCTTGTAAATCAACACTATTATCCGCATGTGCGCCACCATTAATGATATTCATCATAGGCACTGGCATCTGCATTTGACCCGCTCCGCCTAAGTAGCGAAATAAGGGAATATCCAACTCAGCGGCTGCCGCCTTAGCTGCTGCTAACGAAACGGCTAACATAGCATTCGCGCCTAAACGCTCTTTATTTTCAGTACCATCTAATTCAATCATGGTTTGATCGATACCGACTTGATCGAGTACATCAAAACCTAATAATTCATCACTAATCTCATTATTAATGTTATCGACAGCAGTTTTTACGCCTTTGCCTAGATAACGTGATTTATCACCGTCACGCAATTCTAAGGCTTCACGCGAACCCGTAGATGCACCAGAGGGTACCGCTGCTAAACCCATCTCACCTGATACTGTTGTTACTTCGGCTTCCACAGTCGGGTTGCCACGCGAATCTAAAATTTCACGCGCATAGATTTCGATAATTTCTGACATCTTTCACTCCTTAAATAAAATAATTGTAATTAAATTAATAATCTAAATTAACAGCACGGGTAGATAAAATAGACTCACTGATAATTATTTGTTGGTAATATTGATAATTGTTCGTTAATGATGTTATCAATTTGTTTCAATTGCGCTAATAAACTCGCCATTTCAGCCAAGGGTACAGAATTCGCGCCATCACTTAAAGCTTTTTCTGGTTCGGGATGAGTTTCTATAAATACGCCTGAAATACCGACAGCAATAGCCGCTCTAGCCAAAATAGGTACAAATTCCCGTTGTCCACCAGATGAAACACCTTGTCCGCCGGGTAATTGTACTGAATGCGTGGCATCATAGACTACAGGGCAACCTGTTTCACGCATAATCGCTAATGAACGCATATCAGAAACTAAATTGTTATAACCAAAAGATACCCCACGCTCACAAACCATAATATTCTGATTACCAACTGCTTTTGCTTTATTTACTACATTGAGCATATCCCAAGGCGCAAGAAATTGACCTTTTTTAATGTTGACTGGCAAACCTTGTTTAGCAACATTTTGAATAAAATTAGTTTGGCGACATAAAAATGCAGGTGTTTGTAATACATCGACAATGCTAGCCACTTCTTCCAAAGGTGTATCTTCGTGAACATCAGTTAAAACAGGTACTTGAATTTGTTGCTTGACGATTTGTAAAATTTTTAAACCTGCCTCTACACCTAAACCACGAAAACTATTATGTGAGGAACGGTTTGCTTTATCAAAAGAGGATTTATAAATAAAAGGAATATTAAATTGCTGAGTGATTTCCTTTAGGTAACCTGCGGTATCTAAAGCCAATTGCTCGGATTCAATCACACAAGGACCTGCAATTAAAAAAAATGGTTTGTTTACACCTATTTCAAAATCAATTAGTTTCATATCTAATGATGGTGGTTGCTACAAAGTGGACGTATTATAACATCAAGGGCATTTCCTCAAAGTTTATTTTCACTCATAGCCGATTCCGTTTTAGTCACTACATTTTTAGATTCCAATTTACTTGCTAACAGTTTGATAGTCAGTTATATTGTGCATTGCACAAATACTTAAACTCTGTGATGAGGAGCTTTGCATGACTCAAAAAGCTAACGCGGATGTCCCTTTGTTAGATACTTACGAAACTTTAGTTATCTGGCAACAAATCTTTGAGCGTAGCCAAAATTTAATTAATCATTTAGCGTTAAAACAATCGTCCCAATTTCCAAAATTAAATCTTGATCCGCTTGGTATGAATGACACGTTTCAAGAACTGAGTTTCAAACTCTTGACTAATCCTGAACAATTGGTTGATGCGCAAATTTCTTATTGGACTGAGCATCATAAATTGCTGGAAAATGTGACCCAACGCGCTTTGAATCCAGATGTTGAACCTTATATCACTCCAGAACAGGGCGACCGTCGTTTTAATAGTGAAGCGTGGGAGCAATCTCCTGTTTTTGATTATATCAAGCAAGCTTATTTAATGACGGCACGGTGGTTAAACGATGTGGTAACAATAGCCGAACTAGAAGTAACGGACAGAGACAATGCGCGTAAAGTTGAATTTTACACTCAGCAATTAATTGATGCTTTAGCACCGACTAATTTTACTGCGAGTAATCCAGAAGTATTAACGTTAGCATTAGAAACTGGTGGGAAAAATCTGTTAAATGGTCTAAATAATTTTCTGGCTGATTTAGAGCGTGGTAATGGTAAATTGCGGATTAAAATGACTGATTTGGATAGCTTTAAATTGGGAGAGAATATTGCGACAACTCCCGGTAAAGTGATTTATCAAAATAAGTTGATGCAAGTGATTCAGTACGCGCCAAGTACCGAGCAAGTCAATAAACGTCCATTACTTATCGTCCCACCTTGGATTAATAAATATTATATTTTAGATTTACGTCCGACTAACTCATTTATCAAATGGGCGGTTGATCAAGGTCACACGGTATTTATTTTGTCTTGGGTGAATCCTGATGAAACCTATGCTAATAAATCGTTTGAAGATTATATGCTTGAAGGTCCAATTGAGGCGTTGGGAGTGATTGAGCAGGCTACGGGCGAAAAAGAAGTAAATGCAATTGGTTATTGTATTGGTGGTACTTTGTTGGCTGCAACTTTGGCGTATATGGCTGCAAAAGGTGATGAACGGGTTGTTAGTGCTACTTATTTTACAACTTTGTTGGATTTTGCTGAACCGGGCGACTTAAAGTTGTTTATTGATGAGAAACAAATCAGTGCAATCGAGGAAAAAATGAATGAACAGGGATATTTAGATGGTAGTGAAATGGCTACTACTTTCAACATGTTACGCCCTAATGATTTGATTTGGTCGTTTTATGTCAACAATTATTTGAAAGGTAATCAGGCAAGTGCGTTTGATTTGTTATATTGGAATTCTGATTCAACGCGAATGCCGGCGAAAATGCACAGTTTTTATTTACGCAATATGTATTTAGATAATTTATTGAAACAGCCAAATGCGATTACTTTAGCAGGTGTTGGTATTGATTTGGGTAGAATTAAAGTGCCTAGTTATTTTATTTCTACACAAGATGATCATATTGCGCCTTGGAAGATGACTTACGAAGGTACAAATTTAATAAGTGGTTCGATACGCTTCGTTTTAGGTGGTTCTGGTCATATCGCTGGGATCATTAATCCACCAGAAAAAAATAAGTATTTTTATTTTACCAATAACAAAACTAAAACGACTAAAAATCCAGATACTTGGATTAAGGGCGCGAAGAAAAATACGGGTTCTTGGTGGTTAGATTGGGCGGATTGGATAAAAATGTACGCAGGTGAGGAAGTCGCGGCACGCACACCGGGTTCAGGTGCATTAGCAGTTTTGGAAGATGCCCCAGGCAGCTATGTCAAAATGCGGATTGACGCAAATTAGGAACTCACGTTCGTTACGCAGTACGAGTTTTAGTTGGTGACTTTTCCTCGTCCCAATGGTCTCCGTTGGGAAGCAACGAGGACGCTCTGCGTCCTGATTTATCGTGAATTGCAAATATAAACGCATTTGACATTTTTAAAATAAATGAATATTAATCTAAAGCGATAAGGTTTTGTAGGGATAAGGCATGCCTTGTCTCTACGATGTGAAAGAACATATTGATTTTTTAACATATTTGCTAAAATTTCAAACTGGTTCTATAGCGTAAAATTTTCATCTGAAAGAATACCCGTTGAGCCGTCTCCGTTTGTGAAGTGCTATTTGGCTAAAAAAACTGGAAAATCTACGCCTTCGAGCCAGATTTTCTGTGTCATTGCAGAATCTATAGAACCGATTTGAAATCTAAGAAATATGTTAAACTTTGAAGTTGAGTCAAGT
>CAYMCP010000069.1:0-19137 GCA_964388965.1 uncultured Thiotrichaceae bacterium
GCTTCTTATCAAAAGATTGGCTACTTAACCTAGATTTCAAATCGGTTCTATATCAATCGTAAAAACCAAGTTCGATTAGCTATAAGGCTTGATGTTTTAAGTGAAGCACAATTAAAAGCAGATGCAAATTTATTGCGTATTTCTCAAGTTATGTCACAAGACTGAGTTATGTTAATCCAAGCAAATAGATAAAAACTGAGAACTCCGAAAAACTTTTTTTGCCTATAATAAAATCAATCACTTATGCAAATACGCTCCACCTAAAATCAATGACTTACAAACTTTTTCAGAGTTTTCAGTAAAAATCACCTAACTTATCGCTCAAGGCTGACCACCCACCGTCGGGCTTTTTTTCCTCGTCCCAATGGTCTCCGTTGAAATGCAGCAAGGACGCTATACGTCCTAATTTATTGTGAGTTGCAAATATAGAGTAAAATTTTCGTGTGAACTGCGTAACTCCTACTTTTATTTGATTTGGCGCATGAAAACTAGGGAATAAACCGTATTAAATACTGTCAGAGCGCGATAAGCCCAATTAGTAAAAATGCTCATACCAAAAAGTTTCACATGTTTGACACGTTAAATTGCTATATTTACGTGGTTAATATTCGTTTAAAAACAAACTCATCAGTAGGAATTCTCATGCGTTGTTTTAAGCATTTTTATCGGCTAAGCCTAATAGCTATTTTAATGATACTGCCTTTTACTGTAAATTCTGCTGTCAACGCGGCTGAAGAATATGAAATCAAGGCTGTGTATTTATTCAATCTGGGCAGTTTTATTTATTGGCCGGATGCCGAAATGGACAAAGCGGAAAAATTTCACATTTGTGTATTAGGACAAGACCCGTTTGGTAATAATTTGGATTTTGTTGCGCAAGAAATTAATACGGTGCAAAAACGTCCAGTGCTATTGCACCGCGTTCAAAACGTATCGCAAACGCAAGCTTGTCATGTCGTGTTTATCGGCGAATCTGAGCAATTACGCTTGTCTTACATTTTGCAGCAGTTACAAAACAAACCGATTCTCACTGTCAGCGATATGGAGCGTTTTGTGGTAGAAGGCGGTATGGTGCAGTTTTATCAACGCGATGGCAAAATTCGTTTAATGCTTGATCCTCAAGCTTTTACGGAAGCTGGCTTAAAAGCGTCTTCGCATTTAATGCGGATTGCCAAATTAGTTAAACAGTGAGAAAAAAAGTCATGAGAATTTTAATCTTGAGCCTGATTTTGAATTTATCGCTGCCGCTGTTAGTAAGCGCATTTGAAGTCAACCCCGACAAGGCAGAACGTTTGCGTGGTTTGATTGATTTGCAATTGGAAGATTTAGCTAAGGTGGAAGTCAAGCTAGATGATGTATTTGATGTGTTTGATGGGCTGGTCAAGCAGCAAAGCGTCAAAGTCGCGTCCGGGATTCAGCAAAGCACTGCCACCGCGCCCGCTTCGACTTCTTTGATTACCGCGCAAGATATTGAGGCAATGGGCGCACGTAGTCTCGACGAAGTGCTGGAAGCTATACCCGGTCTGCACATCAGTTTGAATCAGGTTCGTTTCGCGCCACAATACGTGGTACGTGGAATGCACTCGGCAGCTAATTATGAAATTTTACTCATGGTTGACGGTGTGCCAGTCAAAAGTGTGACACACGGTGATAGTGGTCCTTGGTCGCCACCGCCGGTGCAAATGATTCGCCGCATTGAGGTGATTCGTGGTCCGGGTTCGGCATTGTACGGCGCGGACGCAGTGTCTGGTGTGATCAATATCATCACCAAAACCGCCGCCGATGTGCAAGGTACAGAACTTGGCTTGCGCGTTGGCAGTCACCAAAGCTATAACCCTTGGCTGTTGTATGGCGGTACGCATCAGGGTTTCAAGTTGGCGTTGAGTTTGGATTATTTAGACACGGACGGACATCAAGAAACCGTACATCAAGACGCACAATCTTTATTGGACGCGGCGACGGGTACGCAGGTCAGCGAAGCACCGGGGCGTGCCCACTTACAACAGCAAAATTTGAATTTTCACGCCAATGCGGTAAAAGATCATTGGCGCGTCAATTTTAATTGGCTGCGCAACCGCAATATCGGCGCGGCACTGGGTCCTGCTTTGGTGATAAGCCCAGAGGAATATCAAGAAATCGATCAGTGGTATGCTGACATCAGTTACCTCAATCCCACGTTTAGCAAAGATTGGGAACTGGGCTTTAAGCTCAGTTACCGCGACATGGCAGATGATTGGTTTAACACCTACTCTGCGCGTCCCGGCGCGGTCCGTAACGGCGAGTTTCTTCCCTACGGTTCGCCCAACAATACGGGCCATTATCAACGCCAAACCCGTTTGGATTTAAGCAGCAGCTATCGCGGTTTAGCTAAACACACTTGGCGTTTTGGCGCGGGCTATTGGTATATTGATCTGCACAGCACACCTTGGTCTTTTCTGCTCGACAAAAGCGTACCCAATTTTGTGAATGTACGTCCTTTAGGCATGGTAATCATTCCCGAAAACATCCGCAAAAATAGCTATGCTTTCGTGCAAGATACTTGGCGTTTCGTGCCTAACTGGGAATTGACTTGGGGTGTGCGTCACGATCAATATTCCGACTTTGACAACACTACCAACCCCCGCGCCGCGTTGGTGTGGCAAATTCAGCCCAAATTGACCGCGAAACTTTTATATGGTACGGCTTTCCGTGCGCCCTCTTTTGTCGAAATGTACACGCCGCGTAACCTTGCGCTAGTTGGCAATCCTGACTTGGATGCAGAGAAAAACACCACTTGGGAATTGGGTTTTGACTACCGCGCCAACGAGAAACTTTATCTCACTGGCAACTTATTTAGCTATGAAGTCAAAGATAAGATATTGCGTCGCCTACTACCCGATGCAGGATCAAGCAGCGGCGCGATTTACACGTACGATAATGTGGGTACGCTTAAAGGACGTGGTTTTGAACTCGAAAGCCGTTGGAAAATCAATAACAAATCCAGTCTGTTAGCCAATTATGCCTATACCCAAGTAGAAACTGATGACGGTATTGAGGCAGGCAATTATCCACATCATCAAGTGTATTTGCGCCACGACTGGCTGCTGGGACATAGCTGGTTTTTCGATACGCGAGTCAATTGGGTTGCCAACCGCGACCGCCCTGCTAATGATTTGCGCGACCCGTTAGAGGATTATATCGAACTGGATATGACACTACGTTACAAAGATATGGGACATAAAAATCCTTGGAATATCGCGCTTGGTGTGCGCAATTTGCTCGACGAAGACCGCCGTGAACCCGGTGATCCGCGTCTCATTGGCGATTACCCCAAAGCTGGACGTGAGTGGTTTATGGAATTGCGTTACAAATTTCGGTAAGTCTCGGTGCATGGCAAAGCGCGTTACGTCAATTCATCATGGTCATAAAACCTTCGCAAATATTGTCCGGCATAGATTGGTTTTATGACTTCAAACTGCACTGATATTTTTTACTGCATTAACAACGCTGCTTTTGCTAATGATTGTAGACTATTTTCAAGCACTTGCTGAAATAAAACTTGTTTTTCCTCAGTAGATAATTCCACATTTTGCCCATTTCTACTGACATCCAAACGATATTTTTGTGTATCCATACCATGTTGGATTAATCGTTTCAAATCGGTTTGATTATGTTGTCCATCCAAATACGGTAATAAATACAGACAAACAACATCATTAATTTCAACGGGTTCATTACGCAAATTTGTTACTTGCGTTCGACCTGCTGCAACCTGCGCTCTGGCTAATGGACTGGCAAAAGGTTGTGTACTAATTGTTGTCGTATAGGTCTCAGGCTCATGGTGTAGCTCGATTATACCCTGCATACAACACGAAAATAGCATTTCTAAAATGATCGGCGTTTTAGTTTTTTCCAATAATTCTGCAACCGTCAAATATCTAGGATATTGTTGACCTAAATAAATAAATACTTGTTTTATATCAGGATTTTCTATCGTAACCGTACCGTGACTGCTGACAAAATGTGTTGTATCACCTTCCTGTTTTAATTGAAAATCACAACATAAATAAAAATTATTAATTAATTCCACGTCCAAAGTACGATTTAGCTCAATACCCTTGTGTACTAGTAGAGTATGCCGATAACGCCGATTGCGCGCAAAATCCATATATTGCTCTTGTTGTAAAATATTATGCTCAAATACCGCTAAATTTTGTTGTAAATCAGCGGCTAAATTTTGTGGCAACATGGTTTTGAGAAACGCATCACCCAAATAATCTAATTCTTGTTCGTGTGCACGTAACATAAACTCGGTAAATAATATTGGTTCATTATCGTGATCAATATAATTTAAATACAATTCTGGATGCGGAAGTTGTTGAAATATTTGATATTCCTCTTGTAACATTAAACTGTACGCAGTATTTGCATCACGGTTTGCCGCAATCAGAAATTGGAATAAAGCATGTAACTGTGCTAGGCGTTGTTGGGAATCTTTCATGCCCATGCTGTGATAACGTAACATCTGGCGCACAATGCGACGCGAATCGCCCGCAGGACTGGTATCATAACTCACATAAGCAATGCCGTTCGCCGATAAAAGTTGTTTACAGAGTTGCAGAATTTTCTTTTTGACTTCACTACTGCCCCAAGAATAAATGCCATGCACGATAATATAATCAAACTGTCCAAAACTCGTATCTATTTCCAAAATATCCACAACTTTTAGGTTAATATTATGTAACTTTGCCTGATTAGCAAATTGTTGTGCCTGAGCAATTTCGCTTGCTGATTTGTCGATTGCCCAGCATTCTGATTGTGGTAGACTTTGCGCAATGCCTAGAATATTACTACCGTCTCCGCAAGCCAATTCCAATATACGATGTGGTTTTGCTGCTTGCATTCCGAATAATTTCGCAATTGTAGCAAGGTGATAGGGGTGTGTATAAGGCATTACTTGCGATGTGTAAGGTAGTTCATCTATAAAAGTTAATGGTAGTACCATAATTATCCTTTATCCGCGTTTGGCTTGATAAGTAGTAAAATACCCAAACCTGTCAGGTA
This sequence comes from uncultured Thiotrichaceae bacterium, assembly GCA_964388965.1. Classification (GTDB taxonomy): domain Bacteria; phylum Pseudomonadota; class Gammaproteobacteria; order Beggiatoales; family Beggiatoaceae; genus Albibeggiatoa. The sequence continues at coordinate 5,044 of CAYMCP010000069.1, forward strand.
TGAGCTAGCCTACAGAATCACTTTAGATCTAGCGTATTAAAAAAACAAGTAAAACTTTTTTGACTCGCTATCCCTAACAAAGGAGCAATTATGCTGAAAACAACACTATTCACCTTAATCATACTATTGAGCTTCAATTCGTTGGCAGAAGAGGCTACTGCACCGTTTACGATTACTCAAACTGTGGTTAAAATGCCCTTGGCAGAAGATGTATCACTCGATGATGCCATTGATTCAATGAAATCACGCGCAAATGCCTTGAATATGAAATTAGTTGCGCACCAACCCATGCACAAAGAGCATGAATCAATGGGTTTGGATAATATTCACCGTATTGAAATTTTTCAATTTTGTTATGCTGACATCGCTAAAGAAATGATCGAATATGATACTAATTTTGCCGCTTATATGCCTTGTCGTATCATCGCTTTAGAAGATACTGAGGGTAAACCATGGTTGATCATGACAAATTTGGAAATGTTGATTAGAATGGCTAATTTACCTGAAAACTTACTTGAATCTGCAAAAAAAGTAAGCGATGCGCTAATGGAAATCATGGAAGCGGGTGCAAACGGTGATTTTTAGCTATTTAAGAATCAACAATTTTATTATCATTTCCTAACAACAATAATTTGGAGGACTCCTTATGCCTTACGAGCTCAATGGAAAAACAATTGAAACTGATGCAAATGGTTTCTTAGTGGACGTGGCAGACTGGACTGAAGAGCTTGCTGTCATCATTGCCAAGTCAGAAGGAATTGAAGATTTAACGGAGAAACATTGGGATTTGGTTAACTATTTACGTGATGAATACATCAATAATGGTAGTAATCAACCCAATATGCGCAATATCGTTAAAGCGATGCAGAAAAAGTGGAATGACAAGTCCGTTAATGCTAAGTCTTTGTATGATCTGTACCCTAAAAATCCAGATAAAGAGGCTAGTAAAATTGGTGGCTTACCCGATACTAAACGTAAAGGTGGTTACTAATTCCTAATACATTACCTGAAATTTAATGTACTTAAAACTTATTTTACAGGTGATGTGTTACGAAAATAATGATTTTTATACGTTGGGCTACTCCATCACAGCCCAACTTACAAGCGTTCAAAATAAGAGCAGAAAAATAATTTTTCTTGATTTTTAAGCAATATCAGTCAAAAATAAACGCCACCTGAAATATCAATTGATTTAAAAATCTCAATGTTGAAACAATTGCAAAAATTCATTAAATATTATCCCTCTCAAGCACGAAATACTGTACAGCTTGGTCGTGACCAAGTTTATATTTTGCCGACTCAACACGGTTTTTTATTTACGCTAATATTATTCGTAATGCTGTTAGGTTCAATTAATTATAATAATAATATGGGTTTTTTACTTACATTTTTATTAGCAAGTACAGCGTTGGTTTCAATGTTACACAGTCATTATATGTTGCATGGATTAAAAGTGTCAGTAGGCAAAGTCAACCCTGTATTTGTTGGCGAACAAGCGCAATTTCAGCTTTGGATAGATAATCAAAATCAAGCAGCACGTTATGCTCTACATTGGTCTTTTGGATATAAAAATATCAAAAATTTAATTAATTGGCTATTAGGTAATAATGATACTGTTCCGATTTTATCAATAGATATTCCCGCCGACCAAAAGATAATTATGACTATTCCCATGATGGTTACAAAGCGCGGTAGACTTAAATTAGAACCGTTGACAGTTTCCAGTCGTTTTCCATTTGGTTTATTTTATGTGTGGGGTTTTGTGTATTTAGATGTATCAACATTGGCTTATCCCGCGCCATTAGGACAACGCCAATTGCCCAAAGGTAGCCAAGACGAGGCGCAAGCAGAAACTTCTGCATTACAATTAGGAAATAGTGGTGATGATTTTATTGGTTATCGAAATTATAAAGTGGGCGATTCGCCAAAGCATGTGGATTGGAAAGCAGTTGCAAAAGGACAAGGTTGGTACATTAAGCAATTTGGTGGATCAAGTAGCACCAGCTTATGGCTTAGTTGGGAGCAAGTTCGTCATTTAAATCTTGAGGCTGCATTATCACAATTATGTCTTTGGGTATTGATCGCAGACAGCCAAAATGCAAAATATGGGTTACAGTTGCCAAATGAAACAATTAAACCCAATTCGGGCGAGCAGCACCGGGAAAAATGTTTACACATATTGGCATTGTATGGACTCGATACATAATAATATTTTTTTAAAACGTGAAGTTATAAAACCATTTATTTTAATGCTATTTATACAGTAATGGGATATACGATTGAAAATCATCAGGGGCATTAGGTACAGTTGCGCGTTGTTTAACACCAAAATGGCTCACATTATCATCTGTTCTAGCAATGCAACGCTGTTTAATTTTTACACTCGCATCTAAAAAGTTCGTTGGTAATGTACTACGATCAACGCTTAATGCCTCGTCAATTTGTACACTACCATCAGTCCCGAATTCTGATGATGCGTCAATTTTACTCTCACCAAGCAAATTTAAACCTAAACCAGAAATCGCTAAAATAATACCACCATTGCCAAAGCGTGCACTTGTTCGCAATTGACTATCCAACAAATTAAAGAGACAAGGATTGCTAATGATTAAATTTCCGCCATTTCCCGTACCTTCTGCATTGCTAATGCTCGCACTGACTGCACTATTGGTTAAATTAAATTGATTACGAACATTTAGGATAATATTACCTCCATCGGCTTCATTTGCAGTTGTAGAAATTTTACTATTTTGTAACAATAACTTGGTTGTGTTAATACTGATATTGCCAGCTTTGCCAGAAAATTCACTGTCTGCTGAAATTAATGCTCCATCTGATAAATTTAATATATCTCTAATGTGCAACTGAATGCTGCCACCATTACCACCACCTTTAGAATTGTTATCAATGGAAGTGCCTAATCCTGTCAGTGTAAGATTGCCTGCTTCAATATAAATTCGACCAGCATTGCCTTCGCCTTCGGTACTCGCTTGAATGGTTGAGGCAAAAATATCCAAACTGGTTGGCTTTGGACTCGCTATGTATAAGTTTTTGCGTATAAAAATATTAATATCCCCACCTGCCCCCCCACCATAAGTTTTTGTTGTAATTGATGTATTAGATAAATTTAAATTATTAGCAGTGAAATGAATGTTACCAGCATCGCCAACAACTTCAGGTTCTTTTTTTGTGCCTGTTGTTAAAATATCCGAATCAATTAAATTTGCATCATTTTTAACTTGCACGATAATCAAACCACCTTGACCCAGCCCGTAAGTTCGACTGTCTAAAGTAGCATTATTAAGCAACAAATTACCGGTATTAATAAATAAAGTACTACTCTGACCGATGACGGAAGTATTAACAAAAATAGAACTATTATCTAAAGTCAATTCATTTGAATGGATAGAAATCAATCCGCCACCGTCGCGTCCAATATCTAACGTACTTTTATTGCTAATATTGATTTGTCCTAACTCGGAAATACCTTGAATAGGAATAATCGGCTTAACATGGTCGCCGCGACGAATAGCAAGTAAACTTAATGAACCTGATGTTGCTTTAAGTCGTGTATTATTAATGAAAATATTACCAGAAGAAAAAGATAAAACTTTACCTGCTGGTGTGTCTAATTGCGTGTTAGAAATTTCAATAGATTGAGGTACATCTAAAAAACCAAATGCAGCAGGTGGGGCTGAACTTAAAATCATTTTATCCGTGTCAGCAGTTGTTGACCACGCTTGATCATCAGTAAAAATAATATCGGATGCTGTGGTTAAGTAAAATGAACCTTGTACATCCAATTTTGCATTATTTTCAATCACAAAGCCTTGTGCATTCGCAAGATATAAATTGGCATCAGGAATCGCATTACGAATCGTACCACTGATGAAAGATTGCCCCCCCGTTACGCGTGCAACGATATTTTGAATTTGATTAGAACCTGAAAAAATTGCTGTTTCGCCTGTTCGTAAATTAAATTTTTCAAAACTATGAAATAAATTATTACCTTGCTGTATGCCTAATTCCGCGCCAATTACATACTCTTCACCCTGTAGCGAAACTTTTGCACCTAAGCTGCCGTCCGTAATCACTTCAGCGTTTAGGCTGTGCCAAAACAGCCCGATAAACCAAAATATTTTACAAATAATTTTCATCACAGCCAGCTTCCAACCAATAAGAAAGCAGCCCAAAATGCAGGATGTTGATAATGAAAAGTATTAAGCAAACGCAATTGCGCTTTTTGTAAGGCTTGTGCTTTTGAGACATTAGGTTGTTGTAATTGCTGATAAAACTCACCGACTAGTAATGTCGTTGCAGCATCGTCAATAAACCACAATGTGGCTAATGCGCTACGTGCGCCCGCTTTAACGGCAATACCTGCTAATCCTAAAGCAGCTTGATCATCACCGACGGCAGTTTGACAAGCACTAAGTGTTAATAATTCCATTGGCTCATTACGAATTTTGCTTAAACGAATTAATTTTTCTAAATAATTAATGGTAATTTTATCGTCGTAAGTCAATAAAAAAGTTTTTTGTGGATCACTATTAAATTGTCCATGCGAGGCAATATGTACGATGGAATAAGGTGTTTGACGCAACGCATTGGCAAAATTATGTGTAGTAAACTCACTGTTAAGCAAGACTTGTGACTGTTTCGGGTAAAATTGTTTAATGTAATGTACTTCTTTGCTTACGTTAGATAATTGAGAAAAACCTTGCACACTTTGCGATAGACCATTAAGTAATACTTGCACATCCGTTTTTTTAGTAATGCTTACCGGATCAGTCAAACTCAAACCCGGTACAGTGGCAATTGCATAGTTTTCAATTAAATAGTGTTCACCGCTATGTAATGCTGCAAATGGAATGGTTCGTAATACGCCGTCTGGAACGAAAATTAATGTTTTCACTTGTTGTTGTTTTAGTTCAGCTAAAATCGGCGTGATAAGTCGGTGATATAAACGTTGTGCATAGGGCAAATAAGCTTTGGTTTCACGAGTTTCTAATTCAAAGCGGAATTCATTGGCTTCATCTTTTAATGATAACATGCTAATAGGTATCGTAAATAATTGAATGCCTTGCGGTAAACTTAATAAAATTTCTAAACGATCTGGCAATAAAATAGGGTAATATACCGCCATTTCGACCATATCCATTTGCTCAAGCAATGTAGTTGGCGTGTGGTTGAGACAATCATCTTGAAAATAATCTTGTAACTCTACGGTTTTTAATAATTCAATCGTATCACGCGCTTCAAGCAGCCACTGTTTAGGTGTTTGACTTTGTTTCGCTTTTTGGATTAATAGATCTGCCAATTCAAAATAAACCAAGCCTACTGTGTCACGAAATGGTAATGAAGTTTTGCGATAACCTGTTTTTAACTCATCACGCACCGTTTGTAATGATTTTACGGCACGTTGATATGCAGCGATAGCGTCGTCTAATTGTTCTTGTACGCGAAACAAACGCCCTGCTTGCCATTCCCAACGGTATAATATTTCATAAGCTTCGCTTTCTTGGGCAGTAAAAATTGCTTGTCTCGTTAATTTTAACGCTTCTTCATAACGTTGTTCTAATTCGTATAATTGTCCCAAATAGCCGTAAGCATAGGCACTTAAACGGTTATCATTAATTTGTTGAGCAATTGTCATTGTGGCAGATAACGCTTGATAAGCCAGTAGGTGTAATTGGTCTTTTGTATCTATTTGATATAATTTTTGTTTTTTGTAGATATTTTGTGCAAGTTCCCCCACAGTAACCAGTAAAAATGCTTTACTATATTGATCTTTTTGTTCAATTAAAATCTGATAAGCCTGTTGCAAGGCAGTCGTCGCAGACTGAAATTGATGTGCTCTTAAATAGGTGCGACTTAGATTCATTAAAATCCGAATTTTTAACGCTGCTTGTTGTGAATAAATTAAAGCTGTTTGGTATACGCTGATCGCCTCATTAAAATAAGCTTCTACTGCTAATACATTTCCTAAATTATTTAATGCCATTGTAGAAATTGTATGCGGCATATACTCAATTTTTAAATATTCAATAGTTTGATTAATGTATTGACGTGCTTTGATATATTGATGGGTTGCTAAATATAAATCACTTAAAGCCGCCAGCAATAAAACGTGTTCATCTGTACCGATTTCAATAAAAGTTAAATTTTTTTCTAATAATTTAATCGCTTTTTCAGCATGTCCTAATGATTGGTAAGCATGAGCAATTTGAGCATATAAATCAATTTGTTGTGTTGGCGTAAGCGTCGCCGTTTTTAAGCTTTCCTCCCAAGAGCGAATCGCTTGCTCATATTGACCTTGTTCAAAATAGTCCTGACCTTGTTCTAACCACTCCGCACAAACAACACTAGGTATCCATAGCAGTAGCAAATATATGATTTTTATGATTTTATTATGTTTTAATGGCTTCATAAGTTAGCAGCTCATGTTAGGCAAAATTTTTAGAATATTCAAAAGTAAGGCATGTCAATAAGCTATGCACCTTTGATTTATCAAGTTTTACGGTGTACGGCATTAGCACTGCGCTTAGATACGTTACGCTGTAAATTTAAGACAGTTCTGAAAATAAGATATTTTTACAACACTTTAGATAAAAATGATCACAATCTGCAAAATTTACTCTTTTCTAATACGGGTGAACGCAACTCATTTCGCAAAATAGCATTTTAAATTACGTGATACAACTGGCGTAAGTTTTACTGTAGAGAAAATCGAATTGGTGCAATTTTTGTCCACTCTCGTAATTTTTCTGGTGGATCGTATCGCCAATATTTTTTTACATATTGCAACGCATGGTTATCTAAACGACTAGAGCCACTACTTTTTGCAATTGAAATTTGTTTGACATGTCCCTGCTTGGCAAAAATAATTTTTAATTCTACTACACCTTGTGCATTTAATCTTTTTAAAATTGCTGTGTAAGGTGGTTTAGGTTGGTATAAATAAGCTAAGTTAAAACCGGTGGACTGAGTTGATTTTGTAAGTTGTTGTCCCGTTAAAGTAGACGAATGATTAAAATTACCTGCTATCTGCGTTTTTTTATCCGTTCCAGAATCACTCGTTAATGCTCTTTCGCCGACATTTGTTTGATTAGACTGATTTTGTGGATTAATTGCGACAGATTCATTGGCAAATTTGGGTTTACTCGCTGGCACGGCTTTATTAGCAAGTTTGGGTTTACTCGCTGGCACGGGTTCATTAGTAAATTTGGGTTTACTCACTGGCACGGCTTTATTAGCAAGTTTGGGCTTACTCGCTGGCACGGGTTCATTAGCAAATTTGGGTTTACTCGCTGGCACGGCTTTATTAGCAAGTTTGGGCTTACTCGCTGGCACAGGTTTACTAGCAAATTTAGGTTTACTCGCTGGCGTGGGCTTATTAGCAAGTTTGGGTTTACTCGCTGGTACGGGTTTATTAGCAAATTTGGGTTTACTCGCTGGCGCGGGTTTATTAGCAGACTTTCTAGTAGGTTTAACCACTTTTTTATCGTCATGCCTAGATTGTGCAACGGTGATAGGTTTTTCAGCTTGCAATTGGATAAAAGTCATTTGTGGCGGACGCTGTTCCACCAACATCGCTGGTTTTGGCTGCAATAACAACGTCCAAACCAACATGGTATGAATAAAAACAACAAAAAATAAAATACCAGCCGTTTTAAGTAAAAACATTATTTTTTTGAAGCTTCCAATTGCATCGTAATTTTACCAGAGAATAAAAATGCCAAATCAATAACGGGGACGGCTGTTTCTTCATACTTAAAACAAGAAATCGCTATAGGTCGCCATAATTCTTGATGCTCTGGCAATGGACAAGCATCGTCGTCGGTGATATACACACTTTGCGGTAAATCAACCAAGCGCATAGCAACGTAAGAAACATGAATGTCAGTCAATTGGTAAACTGCTATACCTAATAAATCATTTTTGCGTTCGATTTTGCGTCCAGTCAACAATGCACCAACATCTAATACTGGTAAAACCTCATTTTCCCACACGATGACTTCATTACAATAATACGGACAACGTGGAATATTGAAAATATCAGCTTCCGTTAAAACGTGGGACATTTCATGCGCACCCACAGCTGCACGTAATCCTTGCCCAAAATCTAATAACCACGCCCTTATTGTTTCCCTTGTTGTTTCTTGTTCTGCCATGTTCTATACCATTTCTGCTGCGGTCAGTGCAGCCATTTTATCCATATATTGCTCTGATAAGTCAATTAAATAGCGTGACATATCAGGTCCAGAGGAAATACAAGCCACATCGCCTTTATATATTAACAATTCACTGATAGGAGAGCGTGGTGTACGCATGATAGGCGGTACAGATTGAATATATAGATGTTCTTTTTGTACATTCATATCTTCCAACTCGTCACAAGTCAAGCCTAGAGGTAAAGTATCATTATCGACTGATTTAAGCAGCACAAAATATTGGCGTGACTGGGGTAATTCATGTAATTCCAATAATTCAAAATCACCCGTAATACAAAATACTGGTGCATCATCACCATACCCATGTTGCCCAAACCAGCCAATAGAACCAATTTCTGTTTGTTCTACTTCCAAGTCGGCAATAATTTCGACTGACAAAACATCATCTTGTGGAATAAATAAATCCAAGCCATCTAAGATCATGTGTACATATAGCTCAGGATGGTGCATTGCATTAGCCATAAGATGCCTCATATTTTTTCATCATGATGCTAATGATAGAGCTATTGTAGTGAGACAACAAGTTGAAACGAAGGAATTTTAAATATTGTTATTACTACAACTAAATAGACATGTTGTTATTTTTAGCCACTTTAGACTTTCTTAAAAAATATCTATTCAACAAAATTAAATGGGACAAAAACCTTTTGTAGCTAATCTAACAATTTGTCTGTTTGTTATTTTCCTTACCTATTCCGACTAAAATACTTATATTGAAAAATCAATCAATTAAACTCAAATTGCAAGCTGGCACGCTTATTGTCAACATGGTTAATAGAACGCAAATTTACTTATCATTTCTAACAAAAGCGAAGTTCAACATCAATAGTCGTTGTTCACAGATTGGTGGCGCGACAGGAGAGTACTTATGAGTCAAGCAGTTGAAAACATCAAACCCAGCTATCCTTTGTTTCGTGATGAAGATTACAAAGAAAGTTTAGCCAACAAGAGAGCATTGTACGAGGAAGCTTATTCTCCGGAGAAAATTCAGGAGATGTTTGATTGGTCTACCACTGAGGAATACAAAGAGCTTAATTTCCAACGTGAAGCTTTAACGATTAATCCTGCAAAAGCCTGTCAACCATTAGGCGCGGTATTATGTGCTTTAGGTTTTGAAAAAACATTGCCTTATGTACATGGTTCACAAGGCTGTGTGGCTTATTTCCGTACTTATTTCAACCGCCATTTTAAAGAACCGGTTGCGTGTGTGTCTGACTCTATGACAGAGGACGCGGCGGTATTTGGTGGTCAGAAAAATATGATGGATGGCTTGAAAAACGCTAATGCTCTGTATAAACCAGATGTGATTGCAGTGTCTACAACCTGTATGGCGGAAGTAATTGGTGATGACTTGAACGCATTTATCAATAATTCGAAGAAAGATGGTAGTGTTGAGGCTGATAAACCCGTACCATTTGCGCATACACCAAGCTTTGTAGGCAGTCATACAACAGGCTGGGATAACATGTTTGAAGGGTTTATGCGTTATTACACCCTAAACTACATGGGCGATAAGGAAGTTGGCAAAAACGGTAAAATTAATATTGTTCCCGGCTTTGAAACCTATTTAGGTAATTATCGTGTCATACACCGTATGTTGAATGAAATGGGTGTTGAACATACTATGTTGTGCGATCCGACTGAAGTATTAGACACGCCTGCTGATGGTGAATTCCGTATGTACGCCGGCGGTACAACGCAAGACGAAATGAAAGATTCACCAAATGCAATTAACACTATCGCACTACAACCTTGGCACTTAACTAAAACTATCAAATTTGCTAAAACGACTTGGAAACATGATGTTCCTTCGTTAAACATTCCTATGGGCTTGGAATGGACTGATGAATGGTTAATGAAAATCTCTGAAATTACGGGCAAAGAAATTCCTGAATCCTTACGGGTTGAACGTGGACGTTTAGTTGACATGATGACTGACTCTCACACTTGGTTGCACGGTAAAAAATTCGCAATTTGGGGTGATCCAGATTTTGTGATGGGTTTAGCTAAATTTTTACTAGAAGTGGGTGCAGAACCAACACATATTTTGTGTAATAATGCTAACAAACGTTGGGCGAAAGTTGTGCAGAAAATGTTAGATGACAGTCCAGTTGGTCAGGATTGTGAAGTTTACTTAGGTAAGGATTTGTGGCACATGCGCTCCTTAGTATTCACTAACAAACCTGATTTTATGATTGGTAACAGTTACGGTAAATTCATCCAACGTGATACTCTATACAAAGGTAAAGAATTTGAAGTACCACTCATTCGCATTGGTTTCCCAATTTTTGATCGTCACCACTTACATCGTATGACAACTTTGGGTTATGAAGGTTCTATGTATATGTTGACAACGATTGTCAATGCGGTATTAGAACGTCTTGATGAAGAAACACGCGGCATGGGTACAACTGATTATAACTATGACTTAGTTCGTTAGTTTTCAACTCCACGCAGGAGTGCAAAACCTGCAAAATAAATTTTGCACTCCTCTTATTTAAAGAGTATGTATCATGCCTACTGTAATGTTAAGAAATAACGATGCTGGTGGTATTGACTTTTATGTCCCAAAAAAAGACTTAGAAGAAAGTATTATTTCAATGGAATTTGACACTGATGAAAAATGGGGTGGTGAAGTGGAATTAGGAGATGGTTCAAAATATTACCTCGATCCTATTCCAAGACCAAGCTTACCTCAAACCATGCGTGCCAAACGCTTATAGGGGATTATTATGAGTGCTACACCGATTTCTAGGGAAGTGGCATTGCGTATTGGTTTAGCTGCGCGCTCGTTACCTGATACCGAGCCTAAACGTTTGATTACAGTTTTAATTGAACAGCTAGGACACCCACTCACAGAAGCAAAATTAGATAAACTCACAGTAAAAGATTTAAAACAGGCGGCTGAGGGTGAATTGCAGGACTCACCGCAAGAAGCTTTAAAAGCTGCAATTAGTTGTCTAAAAGGACAAAATGATAGCAACGCTGATCCCGATTTGCCGCCAGTCGAAACTTACGCAGAAGGCGATATGCCTAATTCAATTCGTGTTGCTTGTGCGTCGAATGACGGTATACAGCTTGATGGTCATTTTGGCTCTTGTGCTCGATTTTTAATCTACCAAATATCTAAAGCAGAAAGTCGTTTGATTGCTATTCGTTCCACGCAAGGCGACAAGGAAGCGGAAGATAAAAACGCATTTCGTGCTGAACTTATTAATGATTGTCATGTATTATACATTATGTCGATTGGTGGACCTGCGGCTGCAAAAGTCATTAAAAATGGTTTGCATCCCATCAAACTAACAGAAGGTGGTAATATAGTTGAAATTATTGATAATCTAAAACAAACATTAAGCAATGCGCCACCACCTTGGTTAGCCAAAGTGATGGGTATAAGTGCGGAACAGCGGGTACGTTTTGGTGTTGACGAGGCTGCATCATGAATCCTGACTTAGTGCAAACGATTGCTGACGAAGTAGAGAAAACAACACTAAATGATGGTTTGATCGCGCAATTGCGCAAAACTTATCCAAACACGCATTTTACTTACTGCATGGACGACGACATTACCAATTCAACCTTGCCTGTTCTAAAATGTAATGGGTTTAATATTTATCTTGTTGGTGGTGATGGACATTGTCTTGCCTTAACCCAAGACTATGAAGCTGCAAGCGGGTTAGTGCTTGCCGAAGTTATTGAAGAATAAACGAAAAATAAACTAGGACGGGTAGTCCTCAAAAGCATTTAGGAGAACAATCATGGCTCAAGTTGGATTATTTTTTGGTACCGATACAGGTACGACCCGTAAAATTGCCAAAATGATGAAAAAATACTTTGATGACGGCGTTATCGACATCATGAACGTATCGAAAGAAGGTAGTAAAGATGCGTTTATGGGTTACGATAAGATCATTTTCGGTATGCCTACCTTGGGCGACGGTGAGCTTGAAAATAGCGTTAGTGATTTTCTTCATGAGCTAAAAGGTGAAGATTTGTCAGGTAAAACGATTGCGCTGTATGGCTTGGGCGATCAAGAAGGTTATGGTCATGAGTTCTTAGACGGTATGGCGATTGTACACGATACATTTGATGGTATGGGTGCAACGTTGATTGGTCGTTGGTCAACAGAGGGATATAGTTTTGAAGCTTCTCAAGCAGTTGACGGTGACGAATTCATCTGTTTAGCAATTGACAACGACAATCAATCAGATATGAATAAAGAACGTGTCGAGGCGTGGTTAGAAACCGTGCGCGGCGATTTGGGAATTTAAATCAATTATCAATAAACAATTATCAGTTAATGGTTAGTAGTACAAAGATAATATTTCACAACTTAACTATTTTGATGATTTTTATAGCAATAATTAAAATATTACGCCTGACTTGATAATTGTTAATTGTTAATTGCTAATTGGTAAGCAACCAACTGTTTACTCATGACATCACCCTTTCCCCAACAACTTCGTGCACCTATTATAGATTGCAAAGACTGTCCACATTTACCGCGTTTACATGCAAGACGTTGCCATCCAGACGATGCTTGTATACAAGTAAAAAGTGGTCGTCGTATTGATAGATTTTTGCGTAATAATCCAGATTTAGCCCGCCACTACAAGCATGATGATTTTTGGGAAATCCGTGCCATTGCAGCACGTTACATCACACAAGCTGAATTGTATGATTTGATCAACGATCCAGACGAAACGGTGCGCCGTGTAATTGCGTCACGTTTACCACCAGAAGATTTAAATCCTTTCTTTGAAGACCCAGATAGAGAAGTCCGTATTACCGTCGCAGACCGCTTGCCAGCCAATCGCGTAGAAGCACTCGTACAAGATGAGGATTATATGGTACGCACCTTAGTCGCTCGCAGAATACCGAAAGGACGTTTATTCCGCATGATTTACGACAAAGATGAATTAGTTAGAAAGGCGGTTGCAGAGCGATTACCTGAACCAAGTTTACCTTTAATGGCTGATGATCCAGTCGTTGAAATTCGTCGCTTAGTCGTGCAACGTCTGCCAGAGGATGCCTTATATTTAATGATTAAAGATGAAGATTGGGTAGTGCGCTATTACGTCGCAGAGCGTGCGCCAGAAAATTTATTACAACAACTACTTGAAGATGAAGAGGAAGATGTACGCGAAATGGTAAAATCACGAATTGGTATTGCTTAAATCTCAACAAATTAGGCGTTATGCTGTTAAAGTATTCCTCTCCGAATGGTCTCCGTTGGGAAGCAGCAGGGATGCTCTGTGTCCCGATTTATTGTGAGTTGCAAATATAGAATCCATTTGACATTTTTAAAATAAATGAATATTAATCTACAGCGACAAGGTTTTGTAAAAACAAGGCACGTCTTGTCTCTACTGTGAAAGAAAATATTGATTTTTTAACATATTTACTAATATTTCAAACTAATTATATAGAGTAAAATTTTCGTATGAATCGCGTAACTTCCTGAAGAGAAGAATATGAATAACTTGTTCCAGTTTGATTTTTCTCAACTCAATTCACCTGATTTTAAAGAAGATTCGGTGCGAGAAGTATTGATTTTGCCATTATTGCAGAAATTGGGTTATGAACAATCGCAAATTGTGCGCAGTAAAAGCTTACAACATCCTTTTTTAAAAATAGGTAGCAAAAAGCGTAAAATTACTTTGATTCCTGATTATTTATTAAAAGTTTCAGATAGTTACGCATGGGTACTTGATGCAAAAGCACCGAATGAGGAAATTAAAAGCGGTGACAACGTGGAACAAGTCTATTCCTATAGCATTCATCCCGAAGTGCGTAGTAAATTTTTTGCTTTGTGCAATGGGCGTGCATTTTCGCTGTTTCGACAAGATGTGTCTGAACC
>CAYMCP010000070.1:0-18561 GCA_964388965.1 uncultured Thiotrichaceae bacterium
TGACTCAACTTCAAAGTTTAACATATTTCTTAGATTTCAAATCGGTTCTATAGATAATTATTTACCTGTCCGCAACAACAATGTAAATCAGATCAAAATCATTTATCAAACAATCCCACACTAGTCGAATACAATCAAAGGAATTGGCTATAGTTAAATTCTGATTATACTGGTAGTATTGGCAATTATCATTTCTCAATATTGATTAGGAATTTAAATGAAACGAGCCGCCACTAGAAAGCCAACTCATACCCCACAACCTGCACCACGTCCCAAACGTACTCAACTCACGACAATTACACAGCGAGACTATTTAAACGTATGGTTAATACAACATATTGAAATTTTAATTAATAGTTTAAGGCAACTATTAAAAACACCAGTTACTACATTAATGACTACGGCTGTAATTGGTATCGCACTCACTTTACCAACTAGTTTATTACTATTACTGCAAAATGTTCAGTATGTCAGTCAAGACTGGGGAGGAACAGTACAAATTTCATTGTTTTTACAACCGCAAGTGACTGATGAACAAGCACATATTTTAGCAAAGCAATTACAACAACAATATCATCTATCTAGCATTCGCGTCATTACTCATGAGGAGGCATTCGCTGAATATAAAGCATTATCCGGATTTGGCGAGGCACTGCAAGCATTGGAGCAGAATCCACTCCCGGCAGTATTGGTACTCAATCCAGAATTTGATCTTACTAATCCACAATATAGCGAAGCACTATTAAATCAACTTCAAGCATTGGACGCGGTAGACATTGCGCAATATGATATGTTGTGGTTACAGCGTTTATTTGCAATGTTAAAAATTGTACAACGCGGAGTGTGGATTTTAGGTTTTTTATTGGCTTTATCTGTATTATTAATTGTAGGTAACACCATTCGTTTAGCGGTTTTGAATAAACGTGAAGAGATTGAAATTACTAAATTATTCGGTGCAACAGATGGTTTTATTCGCCGACCTTTTTTGTACATGGGTTTGCTTTATGGTTTAGCAGGAAGTTTTATCGCTTGGTTATTAATTTCTATTTCGTTTTATTTGCTAATTGAACCCGTTAAAAATTTATCAAAATTATATTATACTGAATATACAATGATTAGTTTAGACGTAATGAGTAGTTTATTATTGCTATTGACGGGTGCTATTTTGGGCTTACTTGGAGCTTGGTTATCAGTTGACCACCATTTAAAAGAAATTCAGCCGCGTTAATTTAAATTATGGCGAAAAAGTCAACACCATCGCCAAAGATTGGTAAAAAATGAACGCTGCATAATGGATGCAAAGCGTTTTCAATCTGAGTTTCGTAGGGACAAGGCATGTCTTGTCTCTCTACGATGTGAAAATTGTGAAAATAATGATATTTTAACATGTTTGCTAAGATTTCAAACCAATTCTATATTCTCATATTCTTCTGCATTCCGACAGCCCCAAACCGTTTTTTAATGGCGAAAATGGCGCATACCTGTAAATACCATTGCCATCCCATGCTCATTAGCTGCTGCGATTACTTCCTTATCGCGCATCGAACCACCGGGCTGAATGACGGCTTCAATCCCAACCACCGCTGCCGAATCAATTCCGTCACGGAATGGGAAAAACGCATCAGATGCCATCACTGCACCTTGTATCGTTAGATTCTCGTCACCTGCTTTAATCGCCGCGATTTTCGCGCTATAAACTCGACTCATCTGTCCCGCACCGACCCCAATTGTCATACCATCTTTGGCGTACACAATTGCGTTAGATTTGACAAATTTACCTACTTTCCACGCAAATAATAAATCTTTTAACTCTTTTTCAGTCGGTTGACGTTCCGTAACGACTCTTAGATCATCCAAACCAACCATGCCTATATCGCGCTCTTGAACCAATAAACCACCAGAAACTCTTTTGAAATCAAAATCTTGAACTTGATTTATATCCCATTCGCCACAAGTCATAACTCGTATATTTTTTTTGTTTCCAAGAACGACTAGTGCAGATTCTTCAACCATTGGCGCGATAATTACCTCGACAAATTGACGTTCAATAATTGCTTTAGCGGTTTCAACATCTAACATGCGATTAAGCGCGATAATGCCACCAAATGCAGAAGTTGGATCAGTTGTGAATGCTTTATCATACGCGGTTAAAATATCATCCGCCTCAGCCACACCACAAGGATTTGCATGTTTTACAATCACACAAGTAGGTTTATCATTAAAAGATTTAACGCATTCTAATGCTGCATCAGCATCCGCCATATTATTGTAAGATAATTCCTTACCTTGTAACTGGGTTGCAGTCGCCAAACTTGCGGATGTAGGATTAATTTCCGCGTAAAAGGCAGCTTTTTGATGAGGATTTTCACCGTAACGCATCGTTTGACGTTTTTCAAATTGCATAGATAGCGTGGGTGGAAATTGCATATCACCACTTTCTAACCCGCCTAAATAATTAGCAATTGCACCGTCATAACGTGCTGTATGCGCATAGACTTTCCGAGCTAATAAACGTCGTGTTGTTTCAGTCACACCACCGCCATTAGCCTGCATTTCGTCTAATACAACAGCATAATCATCGCTATCAACAACGACTGTAACGACAGCATGATTTTTCGCCGCAGAACGCAACATAGCAGGTCCACCAATATCAATATTTTCAATCGCTGTTGCCAGATCGCAATCTGGTTTGGCAATCGTTTGTTCAAATGGATATAAATTTACGACCACTAAATCAATTGGTTTAATATCATGTTCGGTCATAACAGCATCGTCAATGCCACGCCGTCCTAATAATCCACCGTGAATTTTAGGATGTAAAGTTTTAACACGCCCTGCCATCATTTCAGGGAAATGGGTATAGTCTGAAACTTCGATTACAGGTATCGCATTCTCAATCAGTAACTTAGCCGTACCGCCTGTTGATAAAATTTCAATGTTTTGTGCAGCTAAGGTTTGAGCAAATGCTACAATACCCGTCTTGTCTGACACACTAATCAAGGCGCGTTGAATAACGGACATTTAGTTATCTCCTGATTTTAAGTAGAGCTGATTGGATTTACTTCTGGGTGTTTCTGCTGGTATACAGTTCTGTTGGCATAGGGGTAATTGGTCGCTCATGCCGATGTATGCTAACAAATTTACTGAAAGCTATCAACTTTGTTAAATAACCGTTATCAATACAGTATTTTAACGACAATACTCTCGCCATTAAACTTGCATAACGGGGCTGTGGATTCTACCTAATTGCGCACATTGGTTCGTGATTTTAGAATGTCGGTATCGACTATGACAAAACCAGACAAGGTTAGCCCCACTCGCTTTACCGTAAATTTATTACCCAAGCAGCACTATTATTCATATCAACGCGATTTCTCCACATGCCGATAAAAAGTTCAATCTCCATTAGAGTTGTCTACCTTTAAAAAACAATCAATTAGAGAGATAAACGTTCCAAAGTCCTGCACAGACACCCAAAATATTATCATATAAATCAATAAGATGGATTCTAAGTTTATTTAGAAGAATTCGGTAGCGTTTCATGCCCGCAATGCTGTTTTCAACAGAAACGCTTTCTAGCCATCATTTTGTTATCGTTTTTCTGTTAAATCGGTATTTTTTTACGTTTATGAGGTATGGATAATTTCTTTGTCTTGTAGTCGCCAAAGCCTAAAAACCCCAAATCAACGCGGACATAAACGTTTTCAAACCAATGAGTTCGAGGGTCAAAAAGCTGTTTACAAAAACGATAATCGTGTATTTTCCCATTTACAAAATACTATCTTCAATTCCGTGAAACAAGTCTAGTATATTCAAACATATTTGACTCCTTAAAAAATTCATACTGTCATCATAGCAAAAAACGAGATAAACTTATTGGGAAAAGGGTAAATAAAGATCATACCACTCTCAATTTTTATTTGAACTGCGTAACGCCTAACTTTTAAATTTAAAGGATAAAACATGTATTTCATTGTTGGTTGTGGTTATGTAGGCTTTCAAGTCGCGGAGAAATTATTAGCCCAACGCCAATCAGTAGCAGCATTAACGCATTCCCAGCATAATCAAAATGAATTACGAGCTGCACAAATTCAAACCTATTTTGGTGATTTAGACTACGCTTTAGAGGAATTACCGACAAAAGTAGATATTTTATTCTATTTCGCCCCGCCGCCGACACAAGGTATTTGCGATACACGAATGCAACATTTTTTAACTCGATTTCAAGCGAGACCAAAAAAAGCAATTTTAATTAGCACCACAGGCGTATATGGTGATTGTCAGGGCGCGTGGATAGATGAAACTCAAGCATTAAATCCGCAAGCTGACAGAGCTAAACGTCGTGTGGACGCTGAACGACAATGGCAACAATGGGCTGAACAACAAGGCACAGAATGGGTAATTCTACGGGTGGCGGGAATTTACGGCAAACAGCGTTTACCAGTTGAACGATTAAAAAAGCAATTACCAGTACTAGACGAGGCGATAGCACCTTATAGTAATCGTATACACGTAGAAGATTTAGTTGATGTTTGTATTGCAGCCAGTCAACGTGGTCAAGGTGTTTTTAATGTTACTGATGGCAATCCTACCACTATGACCGATTATTTTAATCAAGTCGCCCTTGCTTTAAATTTACCGTTACCGCCGACCTTAAATCGAGAACAAGCTACACAACAATTAAGTCCAGAAATGAATAGCTATCTAGCTGAATCTAAACGTATTCATAATCAAAAAATGCAGCAGGTTTTACAAGTCATACCAAAGTATCCTAATTTGCAAGAAGGATTATCAAGCTTAATTTGATAGGAATAATTATTATAATTTACGTTATTTTTCATAGAGTAGATAAGGTGCATCTTTACGCGCTGTCATCTACCAAATGAATTTAAAAAGGTGCTACATTCGCGCACTCTATCGTTTATTTTTCGTGAATTTTTAATTCATTATTAATTAATAACTGTTTAGAAATCTAATGACTCAACACTGGCAACATTTGTTACAACAAAGTATTCGTGATCCACAACAATTAATTCAACAATTGGCGTTACCAAAAGATTTTATCGAGCAAATTCAATTACAACCTCATTTCCCAATTTACATCCCACAACCCTATTTTGCTAAAATCAATAAAACTGATCCTAATGATCCATTATTACGCCAAGTCATCGCGCTGAAAAAAGAATTAATTAAAACTCAACATTATCAACATGATCCTGTTGGCGACAATGCAGCGCAAGCGTTACAAGGTATATTGCATAAATATCAAGGGCGTGTTTTATTGTTGGCGACTGGTGCGTGTGCAATCCATTGTCGTTATTGTTTTCGTCAACATTTTGCTTACAAGGGTAATCCTCTGGCTGACCCGAATGTGATGATTTATTTAAAACAGCAGACAGATATTCATGAAATCATTTTAAGCGGTGGTGATCCGCTGATTCTATCTGACCAACGTCTCGGCGAATTCATACAGCAACTGCAAAATATAAAGCATATTAGACGGTTACGCATTCATAGTCGTTTACCAATTGTGTTACCGCAACGCATGACGACTGAATTAATAGATTTGCTAACTAAAACTCATTTACAAGTGGTGCTAGTCGTTCACGCGAATCATCCTAATGAAATTGATCAACAAGTAGGATTAGGATTGCAAAATTTAGTACAACGTGGAATTAATGTATTAAATCAAGCAGTTTTATTGAAACACGTTAATGATGAAGTCAACACTCTTGCGCAATTAAGTGAAATTTTATTTAAATATCAAGTTTTACCTTATTATTTACATTTATTAGATAAAGTACAAGGTGCAGCGCATTTTGACGTGTCAGAGCAACATGCTGTAGCATTAATAACCGCGTTAAGAGAACAATTTTCTGGTTATTTAGTGCCCAAATTAGTTAGAGAAATTGCAGGAAAACCATATAAACAACCTATTTAGAAGTTACGCTGTTGAAGTGTCAATCAATTGATTTTGTTAAACTATTCTAGTAGCACAAAAATATAACTCTCTGGATAGGTTAGAATTTTTATTTGAACTGCGTAACGCCTATTTTTAAAACAACAGGATATATCGTAAATGAGAATAATTTTTATACTTTTAACTTTTTGAAAAATAGAGATAAAAATTTTAAAATGGGAATGATTGGATAATTAGGGCAATCGGATTATAAAAACTTACCATAATCTACTTGACGGTTTAGGTTTGCTTATTACAATGATTCATCATTACTCAGAAAATTATACCTGCTATGAAAAAGCGATTTACTCTACTTATTGCTGCAACCATTTTAACTTTGGGTGTTATTGGTTTTGCGCTACTCAAACTGTCCAAACCACAAGCTAAACCCATGGAGATAGAAGAATTAACGTGGGTGGTGGAAACACAACACGTTAAATTAGAAAAAATCTCTCCCATTCTGACCTTATACGGTCGGGTGGAATCGCCTCACACCACAGTTTTGCGCGTACCCAACTTGAGTATTGCAGCAACTAAAGTGATTAAATTGGCAGTATTGGAAGGCGACGCAGCAGAGGAGAAACAAATTTTAATTCAACTAGATGATCACGATAGCAAATTAATTTTGCAACAAAGACAAGCCGAAGTTGAAAATATTCAAGCACAAATTGAGGTTGAAAATCAAACCTATCAAAATGATTTAAAATTGATTAAAAATGAAGAGGCTTTATTATCATTGACCGAAAAAACGGTAGAACGTGCTCATAAATTACAAAAACAAAATTTAGCTTCACGCTCTAATTTAGACGAAGCCCAACAAGGTTTAGAAAAACAAAAAATTGCAGTAAATAATCGACGATTTTCGTTACAAAATCATAAGGCAAGATTAGCACAACTCAACGCAAGATTAAAACAAGCTGTCGCTGCACGCGATTTAGCCAAATTAGAAGTAAAACGTTTACAAGTGCTTGCGCCTTATAAAGCTATTGTAGCGCAAATGTATGTTGCAGAAGGTAATTTAGTACGCACCAACGATCAATTACTTAAAATTTATAATCTTGATAAATTGGAAGTTCGTGCGCAAATTCCCAGCCGTTATCAAACAGATATTTTACTCAATATTGAGCGTAATTTGCAGGCTAGAGCTTATCACACTGGTTTTGAATTTCAGTTTCAATTAATGCGCTTATCTGGTGAAATTAATCCAAATAATGGCGGTATTGATGGTTTATTCAAAGTTACACAGGGATTAGAAAAGTTACGATTAGGAGAGTTTTTAACTTTATATTTGCAATTGCCTGCTCAGGAAAATGTGATTGCCCTGCCATTTGAATCAGTATACGGCAATGATCGGATTTATAAGCTTAATGGTAATAGAATGCAAAGTTTGAACATTGAGCGAGTTGGTGAGCAAGTCCTATTCAATGGAAAATCTGCCATTTTAGTACGCAGTGAAAAGTTGACAAGCGGTGACAAAGTTATTGTAACCCAGTTGCCAAATGCAATGGATGGTTTGAAAGTTACTGAATCTAAATGATAAATCTAACTTTTAGAAAATTAAAATAAACAGGAGGTTTCATTATTACTATTAGACAATTATTGATACAACTTGCCTTACCCTTGTTAATACTCATTATTTTCTTTTCAGCAACCACGTTGTTTGCCTATCACAGTCAACAAACTGATTGGCAACAAACGTCAATAAATTGGCATCGCGTACTGCAATTATTAGATTTAAGAGATGAAAATACTTTTGCAACTTGGTTTTCAAGCGTCATATTTTTAATTGCGAGCACTGGTTTTGTACTATTAGGTTGGGGAAAAACTAACAATATCAGTGAATTTGGACATTTTAGTTTTCGATTAACTGCTATTGCATTGTGTTTATTATCAGCCGATGAAGTTGGAAGTTTTCACGAAACAGTAGGCTCTTGGTTTGAACGTAAAGTAATCTTTTGGGACGGCGTGCAAGGAATGGGTTTTTCTTGGTTGTTATTATTCACCCCTATTGCCTTGTTGACGCTCATGATTTGTGGACAACAATTGTATAAAGTTATAAAAGCATTGCCTGATATTCGGTCACGTCAACGTAGTTATTATCTGTTACTGCTCGCTTGCTTACTGCTACTTAGTGTGTTGATTTTAGAAGCTTTACAGGGTTATTTGATATTCACCCAACAAGGTGAAACAATTTTGACTTGTTTAGAAGAAATCTTTGAATTATTAGGTATATACAGCTTATTTTTAATCAGTCTCATTATTGCGAGGCAATATCAATTGTGAATAAACTATTTTTTATCGTAACTTTATACAGTTTTAGTTTATTATGGATTGAATGGCAATTTTTACAAGCCGGTGTTCGCATTTATGTAACTGATATTAGAGGAGATATTTTTTTATATGGTATTCATACAACGTTAAATATGGCTTTATTATGGGGTACAGCGTTGTTATTTTTTATTAGTTTGCAATGTATTGATAAAAATAAGGAAAAATTGTTTTTTTACTTTGCTATATCGCAAGTGGTCTTATTTACTTATTTGGGTTTTGATGAGCGTTTTTTAGTTCACGAAATGCTAGGGCGTATTCTTGGTGTAAATGATGCGTATTTGTTGTTATTGATCGGTTGTGCTGAATTGATCATTTTAGCAACATTAGGACAATTATCGCAGCAATCGCGCAAAATATTAACTTTTTTAGTTTTAGCATCAGTTTTGTTTTTTATCATGGTGATAATTGATGCAAAATTCCCTGCTAATATGCGGCTGCGTCTCAGTTTAGAAGAATTAGCTAAATTTTGGTCAAGTTTGTTTTTATTCCTATTTGCTTGGGAATGGTTGATGCAAAAAATTAAAGCATTAAAAGCAGATCGGAATTAATTTCAAGTCTAAGCCGTTTCCGTTAGAACGCAGAACGAGAAAAATTCTTTTTGCATCACGTTACTGCGTTAGTGGCGCATTCTAGGCGGTGCGTAGAACGAGATTTTTCCTGATGACAATGCACCGCGTCGTCACCCAATTGGATGCTCCCACCTCCTATAGCATTAATTGCTGGAATTGTTGGACTAAAATAAATTCTTCGGTAAAATAAAGTAACACGAATGGATTGACCGTACTATACTAGCAACCATTTGAGCATAGGGATTTTCCAGCCTTGGACGATTTAGAGCACCGTAACAGTCTCCCTAAAGGCTTTCTATTAAACGAATACCGAATTGAGTCTATTCTCGGTAAGCCTGGCGGTTTTGGTATTACTTATCTAGCAATGGATACTAATTTAGAACAGTACGTTGCGATCAAAGAATATCTACCTAGTGATTTTGCAGTTCGTGAGGGCGTGAATACGGTTTATGTCAAATCTAGCTCTGATGCCGAATCATTTCAGTGGGGACTTAAATGTTTCACAGACGAGGCGAGAGTCTTAGCACGTTTCTCCCATCCTAATATCGTCAGCGTACTGCGTTTTTTCCAAGAAAATGGCACGGCTTACATGGTAATGGAATACCAAAAAGGCGAATGTCTCACCGAACGCCTGAAACGTGGCACGCTCCCAGAAGAAGAATTATTATCTATGGTTTTACCGTTATTGGGTGGATTAGAACAAATTCATGCCGCAGGTTTTTTGCACCGAGATATTAAACCAAATAATATTTATATTCGTGAAGATAACACACCTGTATTACTTGATTTTGGCTCTGCACGTTATGCAATTGGACAAATTAGTCGCAGTGTGACTAGCATTGTCAGTCCCGGATACGCACCATTAGAGCAGTATGATAATGAGGCGGAAGAACAAGGTCCTTGGACAGACATTTATGCTTTGGGAGCTGTGATGTATTTTGCCATAAGCGGCGACGCACCACCGCCTGCAACACGTCGAGTCATAAAAGACCCGATGCAATCTGCAATCTCTATTGGTAAAGGACGTTATCGACGTAGCTTACTTAGCGCAGTTGACTGGGCGTTGGAGCTGAATGAGGAAAATAGACCGCGTACCGTAGCGCAATGGCGAGACCGTTTAATTGCAGAACTGCCCTTGTCGGTACAACAAATGCCAGATCATTTACAAATGGGGGGGATTACTCGTCCTTCATTGTGGGCTCGGAGTTTGTGCTCGTTCGCCGCAATTGGCAGTTTAATTTTATTGTTATTATTAATCGGTTTAGGCACGGCATTTATTAATCAAAATCAAGAAATTAAAAAAAATGAATCGGCATTACGGGCAACAAAACAGCAACTCATTGAAGAACAAGATACTTTGGGACAACTGGTTATTAATTTACAAGAGGCATTGGCGAAAGAAGAAATGCACTTGAAACAAATGGAAAAGCTGTTAGGTAAACTCAAGCATTTTGAGCCTGATGTGGTGCAAGCATTGTTATCACAACAAAATATTCAAGAAAAATTACAGCTACCACTGTATGTTAATATTGTCAATATCCCTAAAAATGATAAAGATGGTGGTTTGGTAGTGCGCGAATTCCCCGGGGCGACAAATAAACCTCTAGGCGTGATTCCCACTGGCACAAACTGCGTACCTTATACCCGTAAATCACGTTTACAAGAAAATTCTTGGTGGGCATTCTTAGAGTACGATAGTGCATTAAAAGGTTGGGTAAATTCAAACTATATTTCTTTAGATTTAGATGGTGTTTGTGAAAAATCTCAACAATACCGCTCACAATAAGGGGTTTAGATGAATATTCGTGTAACGATTTTATATAGCTTATTAATTTTAATCATTCTTTTGTTAGCTAATTTTGGTCTACTCGCGCCGATTACCTCTACATTACATTTCATCCCTTATAGTGATAAAATCGTCCATTTTCTATTAATTGGCACGCTTGCACTGGTGGTAAATTATGCAATGCAGTGTGCTGTTTGGCATTTTGGACAAGTCCCGATTTTTAAAGGTAGTGTAATTATCGCTGTTTTGGTCACGTTAGAGGAATTTTCTCAATATTTTCAGCCTAATCGAACTTTTGATTTAGCCGACTTGGCAGCTAATTATGCGGGAATCATCGTATTTAGTTTATTGTCGTGGGCTGTACACTGTTTTCAAAAACAAAAAGTTATTAAAAAAATATCATGACAGATTCATTTTATAAATATCACCTCTTTTTTTGTACTAATCAACGTGCTGAGGGTGAGGCTTGTTGTCAGAATCATCATGCTTCGGAAATGCGTGATTACATGAAACAACGTACTAAGGAATTAGATTTAATCCGTGAAGGTGTGCGCGCAAATACGGCGGGTTGTCTAAATCGTTGTAAACACGGTCCTGTTTTAGTCATCTATCCTGAAGCAATTTGGTATACTTTTCAAAATAAAAATGATATTGATGAGATTATTACCGAACATTTACAACATGGACGCATTGTTGAACGTTTAAAAATAGAATAAAAAAGGTTAGATCATGTTAATTAAACGTTTAGTAATTATTGGAGTTGGATTAATTGGCGGATCACTTGCGCTGGCACTGAAACGTAAACAAGTTTGTAATGAAATTGTAGGTTGTGGGCGAAATATCGAAAATTTACAAAAAGCCATTGAATTAAACATTATTGATCGATATACCACTGATTTAATTGAAGCGGTACATGATGCTGATATGATTATGCTTGCTGTGCCGTTGAGTATGATGGCTGCTGTGTTTCAAACTATTCAACCACATTTGTCTGAAAATGCAATTATTACTGATGCAGGTAGTGCAAAAGCTTGTGTTATTCTCGACGCGCAACGCTATTTAGCTGAAAAATATAGTAATTTTGTCGCAGGTCATCCGATTGCGGGTACAGAAAAAAGTGGCGCGACGGCTGCGTTTGCTGAATTATACGATAATCGACGGGTAATTTTAACGCCAACGATGGATACCAATCCGCAAGCACATGAAAAGGTTAGACAAATGTGGCAATTGGCAGGTGCTCAGGTGGTAGATATGGATGTGACCAGCCACGATCAAGTTTTAGCTGCAACCAGTCATGTGCCGCATATTTTGGCTTACAGTTTGGTAGATACGCTTGCTATGATGAATGAGCGAGTAGCTATTTTTGAAAATGCCGCAGGTGGTTTTCGTGATTTTACCCGCATCGCTTCCAGTAATCCAAAAATGTGGCATGACATCTGTCTTTCTAATCATGTTGCAGTGCTCGACGTGTTGGCTAAATTTAATCAAAATTTAACAATCTTAACGCAAGCAATTGAGCAGGAAGACAGCGAAACGATTATGCAAATTTTCACTCGTGCAAAAGTGGAACGTGATAAATTTTGTGGCTAAATAAATGTAGGCTGTGCTATTTTGTGCATCTTCTCACAGGCATGTAGAATTTGTTTTGCGCGGAATTAAAAATCTTACAATCATGTTTATTATGTAATCATCTCAAATACGATATATGCAAACCAAATTTTTTGTAATCCATAGATAAAAATCATGAAATCAATCAATAAATTATTAGAAAAAACGCAACCGCAATTACAACGTCTCGCGCAACGATGTCAGGTTTTAGAACAAATTAATAGCATTATACGCCATACCGTACCGAATCCACTGAATGAGCATTGTCATGTTGCTAATCTGCGTCGCACTACGTTAATCATACACACCGATTCTGCGCTATGGGCGAGCCAATTACGCTATCTGTCACCCTCATTAATGGAGAAATGGCATCAAGAAACAAATCTGCCCGACATTCGGAAAGTGGAGATTAAAGTCAGATTTAATTATCAACCTGTGCGACACTATACTCATAATCCAAGTCTATCAAAACAAAGTGAGTCGCTGTTACGAGACACGGCGGAACAGATTACTCACTCGAAATTAAAATCTGCCTTATTAAAACTTGCTCAGCGTGGTGGAAATTAGTGTGCAAATGCAAGTTGTGAATAAAAATAGGGAGCAATCTGTTGATCTTCAAATGTTACCATTTCCCATGCCTGTTTATCTGCAAGCAATGCTCGTAATAATTGATTATTCAACGCATGACCAGATTTATAACCGCTAAATGCGCCAATCAAACTATGACCAAGTAGATACAAATCGCCTACCGCATCTAAAATTTTGTGTTTGACAAATTCATCTTCATAACGCAAACCATCTTCGTTTAAAATGCGATATTCATCCATTACAATTGCGTTATCTAAACTACCACCCAACGCTAAATTATTTTCACGTAGTAATTCCATTTCGTGCATAAAACCAAAGGTTCTGGCGCGACTGACTTCTTTTACAAATGAGGTTTTAGAAAAATCGATACTAGCTTGTTGTGAGCGGCGTTTAAATACGGGATGATCAAATTCAATTTGGAAATTTACTTTAAAGCCGTCAAACGGTTCAAAATATGCCCATTTGTCCTCTTGTTTAAATTCTACTTTGCGTTTAATACGAATGAAACGTTTTGGTGCTTTTTGCTCTTCGATACCAGCCGATTGAATTAAAAACACGAAAGGACTGGCACTACCGTCCATAATGGGCACCTCTGGCGCACTGATGTCGATATAAGCGTTATCAATGCCCAAACCGGCAAGCGCAGATAATAGATGTTCAACTGTTGAAATCCGAACATTATTACTAGTCAAGGTAGTCGAAAGGCGTGTGTCTCCCACATTTTCAGCATGTGCAACAATATCCACAATCGGATTTAAATCTGTGCGCCTGAATACAATTCCTGTGTCAGTAGGAGCTGGGCGAAGGGTTAAAAATACTTTTTCGCCCGTATGCAAACCCACCCCAGTTGCACGAATGATATTTTTTAAAGTACGCTGTTTTATCATTCTTATTCGTCTCTCCGGTTATAAGGCAAGATTTAATGACTTGACACCAAGTATATAAGACAAAAAATTTAAGATTTTGTATCAACTTGAATTGTCAGAAATTAACTGATAAATCATTATATTATGTAATTGTTGCAATGCAACAATAAAATGATTACGCCAACTTGTCAAGTCAAAGCAGTTGTTAATTTAAAAATCGCTTTAGTCTGCTTGGCGGCGCAAGAAAGATGGAATGTCCAAATAACTATCTAACTGATTATCAGCGTCTTCTAAATTAGTATTACCTTTCGGCTGGTTTTCTACGCCATGCAAACGGGCTACAGTTGGTTTGTCATATTCTTTGTAATCAGCAACTTTGGCAACTTTAGCTGATTTTTCTGCGGGTGCAGTTTTAGGCACAATTTTGATTGGCGGGCGTTCTCCCGATTTTACTTTTTGTGCACTGGTAGAATTGACACCTGTTGCAATCACGGTTACACGTAATTCGTCATTCATTTCAGGATCGAGTACCGTACCAACCACGACTGTTGCCTCATCTGACGCAAAATCTTGGATAACTTCACCTAATTCATCAAATTCGCCAATACTTAAATCCATACCCGCAGTCATGTTGACTAAGATGCCGTGAGCACCAGATAAATCAATGTCTTCGAGTAGTGGGCTGGAAATCGCTTCCATTGCCGCTTTTTTAGCACGTCCTTCCCCTTTGGCATAACCTGATCCCATCATTGCTAAACCCATTTCCTGCATAACAGTGGTGACATCTGCAAAGTCTACGTTGATTAAGCCAGGGCGGGTGATCAATTCAGAAATACCTTGCACCGCACTAAATAAAACATCATTCGCTTTTTTGAATGCGTCAACTAAGGTGACATCACGACCTAATACGCTAAGTAGTTTTTCATTGGGAATAATAATCAGAGAATCAACATGTTGAGAGAGTTCCTTGATACCTTCTTCTGCGATAGAGCTACGTTTGCGACCCTCAAATGGAAAAGGACGTGTCACCACAGCAACAGTTAATACATTTAATTCTTTGGCGACTTGGGCAAAAACGGGGGCTGCACCCGTACCCGTACCGCCACCCATTCCCGCTGTGATGAATACCATATCTGTACCCTCTAGGAGTGCCATAATACGCTCACGATCTTCTAGTGCTGCTTGTTGACCAATTTCTGGATTCGCGCCTGCACCTAAACCGCGTGTTACGTCAGTACCTAGTTGTAAAACCGTTTTTGCCGATGAATTTTTTAACGCTTGTGCATCAGTATTGGCGCAGATAAAATCAACGCCTTCGATATTACTGTGCAACATGTGTTCTACGGCATTACCACCGCCTCCACCGACACCTATGACTTTAATCACAGCATTGTTGCTATAAGTATCCATTAATTCAAATGGCATATAAATTCTCCTGATTTAGTAGATGATTAGCTAATAAATGACACGAATGATATTATTTATTTTCTAATCTTTTACTTCTAAAAATTACTTTTAATCCAATTAAATGCACGATTAAACATATTACTTCCACCGCCAATTGCGATGTCAGATATGCTTTCATCTCGATGTTTGTAGCCGAATAGTAATAAGCCAACTCCTGTGGCATGGATTGGGTTACGCACTACGTCTACTAGCCCTGTGATATATTTGGGATAGCCAACGCGCACTGGCATGTGGAATACTTCCTCTGCTAATTCAACCACACCGTCCATTTTGGCACTGCCTCCGGTAATCACGATACCTGCGGCAATTAGGTCTTCATAACCACTACGACGAATCACTGATTGTACTAAATTAAATAGTTCTTCATAACGTGGTTCAACCACATCAGCTAATGTTTGGCGTGCTAAATAGCGTGGTGGTCTCGCACCAACACTAGGTACTTCTATCATTTCTTCTGCATTGGTTAATTTTGTTAATGCGCAGGCATATTTAATTTTAATATCTTCTGCGTATTGGGTAGGTGTACGCATTGCAACAGCGATGTCATTTGTCACTTGATCGCCGGCAATCGGGATTACTGAGGTATAACGGATTGCGCCTTCAGTCCAAATTGCAATATCGGTCGTACCACCACCAATATCTACTAAACAAACACCTAAATCTTTTTCATCATCAGTCAAAATGGCTGAACTAGAAGCAAGTTGCTCTAAAATGATGTCATCTACTTCTAAGCCACAAGAACGAATACATTTAATAATATTTTGTGCCGCACTTTCAGAGCCTGAGACTAAATGCACTTTGGCTTCTAAACGCACGCCAGACATACCAATTGGTTCACGGATACCTTCTTGATTATCAATTACATATTCTTGCGGTAACACATGGATAATTTTTTGATCGGCTGGAATGGCAACCGCGCGTGCTGCATCGATTACTCTATCTACATCATCTTGTGTCACTTCTTTGTCACGTATGGCAACAATACCGTGTGAGTTCATGCTACGAATATGACTACCGGCTATGCCTGTGTAAACAGAATGAATTTCACAGCCGGACATGAGTTCAGCTTCTTCGATTGCGCGTTGAATGGAATGGATCGTTGACTCAATATTGACAACTACGCCTTTTTTTAGCCCCCGCGATGGATGTTGACCAATACCAATAATTTCAACTTCATCACCTTCAGGAGAGACTTCTCCAACGATTGCTACGACTTTGGATGTCCCAATATCTAAACCAACAATTAGATTTTTGTCTCTTGCCATAAGCTCCTCACTTTACCCTCACCGCAATGCCGTTGGTATAACGCAGGTCAATGTATAATCCCAAGTCTCCCGCTAGTGAAGATGCGTGTTGTGCTAGGATGCGATGGTAAACTTTAATAAAACGTTGTAAACGTGGTACTATCTCTCCACGACCTAAATGAATTTGAATACCCTTATCTAAGTGAATCATCCATGCTTTGCGTGGCAAACAGTTTAATTTTTTAAGTTGTAATTGCATATTTTGTATAATCGCTTGTATGTGTTGATAGTGCGTTATCATATCCGCTACACAATCTTTTTCGCCAAAAAATTCGATTATATTACTTAATGGTTGTGGTAATTCAAATAATTCACCTGCTATATCGACGTACTGTTGTTGCCATCGTGCGATGGGCTGGTATTCTATTATTTTTAATTGTAAAGTATTAAAGTGTACCAACTTAATGGTAATATTTTTTATCCAAGGCAAGCTTAATGCCGCTTGTTCCATTTTATCTAATTGTAAATAGAACCTTCCTACGTTTAGGTAGGGTGCAATCACTTTTTTTATATCACGGGGTTGTGTCTGGTATTGCCCTTCAATAGTGATTTTTTTGATTAAAAAGCTCTGTGGGTGACTAAGCCACCATAATAACGTGCCGATAATTAACAAACCGCCTGCTAGTGCGATCAATATTACTAACCAATGTTGATTACTATTGTATGACGCTAGTTCAGCGATTCTGGGATGGGCTTGCATATTAAATCATCAATTATTAAAATATATTTTTATTAATTTTAAAATTAACGCTCTCGTAAAAAAACCAGCGCAATAAATAGGTAAATTAATATTTTATCTGCAATTTATAAAGCTGTTTGTAGAATTTCTACGCACAATTGCCCGAAATCTATCCCGCTTTGTTTTGCCGCCATTGGTACTAAACTATGATCAGTCATACCGGGAACGGTATTGACTTCCAATAAGTGCGCTTGACCTTGCGCATCACAAATTAAATCTACTCGCCCCCAACCATTTGCATCCACTGCATAAAATGCACGTAAGGCTAAATCTTGTAGCTGTTGCTCATCTGTTGCAGATAAACCACAAGGACAAATATATTGTGTGGTATTTTCTGTATATTTTGCTGCAAAATCATAAAAATCTCGTGGGGTTTCTAAACGAATAGTGGGTAATGCCTTATTATGCAAAATTGCAACGGTATATTCCACACCCACAATAAATTTTTCTGCAATCACAGTACATTTATATTCAGTAGCTTGCCGCCATGCTTGTTTTAATTCATCTACTGTTTTCACTTTTGCCATCCCTACACTAGAACCTTCTAACACAGGTTTGACCATTAACGGTAAACTCAATTGTGCCACAACTTCTGTAAAATCAGTATGTTCATCTAAAATAACAAAATTAGGAGTAGGAAACTCGCAAGCTTGCCAAATTTGTTTAGTGCGTAATTTGTCCATTGCCAACGCAGACCCTAAAACGCGACTGCCAGTATACGGTAAATGTAAAGTTTCTAAGTAACCTTGAATCGTACCATCTTCACCACCACGACCATGCAATGCAATAAAGACGCTATCAATTTCTGTTTCAGTCAGTAAGTGTAGCTGTGTTGCGCTATCAATACCAATAGCATCAATACCTTGCTGTAGCAATGCTTCTAATACAGCCTGCCCACTTTTTAGAGAAATGACACGTTCCGCTGAGTTACCGCCCATTAACACGGCTACTTTACCAAATTGCATTGTTATTATCTTGATAGTTTGTTGCGATATCTACACAAATTGTAGCATATTGTGTTGTTTTAATATACTTGTGTTGGAAATAAGCAACAAAAATGACTTTTGACGTTGTTGTCGTTTTGTTTTGGAGATACGAGCCTTAAATTTTTTCGTGATAATGTGCTGTCACTGTAAAAAATGGAGTTGTCTACCTTTGTATTTCAAATGTAGGGTGTATAAACGCAGTGCCATACACCATAAACATTTAAAAGGTGCATGGCGTTTCACTTATGCACCCTACGCTAATCATCCATTAAATCCTTGTTCAAATGTATTTCAAATGTAGAGTGCTGAAAACTCCGAAAAACTATTCCAACGCAATTCCAGCATAGGCTTGCATCTG
>CAYMCP010000071.1:0-18282 GCA_964388965.1 uncultured Thiotrichaceae bacterium
CTCCTACACGGACTTTCACCATGTTGATAAAGTGCCTTTACAGGCGCACCATTCCCAGATGGTGTCTGGGAACGAGAAAAACTAAATAAACTGAAAACTCTGAAAAAGTTTGTAAGTCATTGATTTTAGGTGGAGCGTATTTGCATAAGTGATTGATTTTATTATAGGCAAAAAAAGTTTTTCGGAGTTCTCAGTAAATAAAAATAATTAATCTTTGCTTGATTTGACAAATATTTTATTTTCGAGCTTGGGTAAATGGTCGCGTGTCCAAGCCAATCATTGCTAACGCGCCTAAAATAACAGCAAACCACAAGGTGGCAAAACGACAAATTAAAGTTGCCGCTAGGGCAATTTCTTGTGTAACACCTAAATTAATTAAAAAAATCAACATAGCGGCTTCAGTACCACCTAAGCCACCGGGCATAAAGGATGCTGCACCAATTACGATGCTCATTGCGTAAATTCCAGTCGCTAATAGTGGATGAATGTCAACACCTAAATATTGTAAAATTAAATAAAATCCAATTCCTTCCGCTCCCCACGCAATCAAACTTAAAGCTAAACCACCATATAAAAATTTAAACGTTAATAAACCGCTTGCGTGAGCAAGTAACTCAAAGACTTTTTTTGCTAATTGATCAAGTTTTTTAGGTAAATAGCGATGAAGTAACGCTTGAATCATGTTTAATAAAGTCGGGCGTTGTAATACAACCAAAATAATTGTTGCAACTAAGATTGGTGGAATTAACCATTTAGCATAACCTGTAAATTGACTTAACATTAACGCAGACAATAAAACCATTGTTAATAAATCAGATAAACGTTCAATAAAATACATTGAAATACTTTGCGGAAACGATACGTTATGCGAATATAAAAATACTGAACGTACCATTTCACCAACTTTGCCCGGTGTCGTCGTAAACGCAAAACCAATTAGGTAATAGTGAAAGCTTTGTAATATTGTTAGATTTTTATATTGTGTTGTTGTCAGATACCACTGCCACCGTACAAAACGTAGCCCATAATTAATTAAGGATAAACCAAGCACTATCATCCAACCTATTATACCTAAACGCAAAATAGCTTCTAACGTTTCTTCCCAACCAACCCATAGGGTGTAAGCAAAGTAGGCAAGAATAGCAAGCGCAGTGACAGATAAGGTCATTTTAATAGGTAGTTTATCCATGATGATAAATCCATGTGTAAAAATGCGTAGTAATATAGTAGATTTGACATCCACCACCAATTGACAAAAGCGAAATACATTATTTATTCCCACCTAAACAGACTATAAAAGCTTTTTTAATATGGTAAAAATGCTATTTATTAATTGTAATAAGATTAAAATTACAGATTTTTCTTGTTAGGAGGAGAGCTTTTATGCAGTACGCTTAAATAAAATTTAGGCGTGAGGGAAAATCGTAATATGTGTTAGTATCAAACGGTATACAATACCACTAAATGTTTTTTTTAAATACTCTTACCTCAATTATTGTCCTATGCGCTATTTATTACTATTTTTTCTTTTTACTCATACCGCCGCCGCTCATCAACACTATGGGACCGGTGCAAATAATATTGCATTTGTCAACAATCAACTTTGTGCCGATTGCCATTTGCAACAATTTAATGATTGGTTAGGCTCGCATCATGAACGTGCTATGAATCCTGCAACCAAACAATATGTACTCGGTAATTTCACTCATACAATGTATGAAGATGAGGCTATCAGTGCGCAATTTTATACTCGTGACGGGCAATATTTTATTAAAACGCAAGGCAAAGACGGGAAATTAACAGAATTTGCAGTAAAATATACGTTTGGTATCACACCTTTGCAACAATATTTAATTCAATTTCCCAAAGGTAGATTACAAGCGTTTACCGTCGCTTGGGATAGCGTTAAACAACAATGGTTTAATCTGTATCCTAATCAAAAATTAAGCCCCGATAATCCATTACATTGGACACACATCTATCATACTTGGAATGCTGTTTGTGCAGAATGCCATTCTACTAATTTGAATGTTAATTATGATTTAAAAACAGATAGTTATAAAACAACTTGGGCTGAAATAAATGTGAGTTGTCAAGCTTGCCATGGTCCCGGTAAAAAACATATTGATTGGGCAGAGAATCCAGATGCAAGTACAAGTAAAGGTTTGATTGTGGACTATAAGCAACTCAATTCTAAACAAATTGTTGAAACTTGTGCGCGTTGTCATTCCCGACGTTACCCAATAAGCGAGCAGGATAAACATGCTCAACCACTGTTGGATGATTTTGTACCTGAATTATTACGCGATAATCTATATCATGCTGATGGACAAATATTAGATGAAGTCTATGTTTACGGTTCATTCGTACAAAGCAAAATGTATCGTAATGGTGTGCAATGTTTGGATTGTCATGATCCACATACACTTAAATTGCGCCGTGAAGGTAATACGCTTTGCACTTATTGTCATCAAACAGCACCACCAACAAGTTTATATCCAACACTTAAAGCGAAAAATTACGATATTTCTACGCATCATTTTCACCAAACAGGTAGTGAAGGTAGTCAATGTATAAATTGTCATGCGCCTACACAAAATTTTATGCGCATAGACCCGCGCCATGATCATAGCTTTCGGATTCCACGTCCAGATTTAAGCCTAAAATTTAATGCGCCAAATGCTTGTAATCAATGTCACACAGATAAAGACGCGGTATGGGCAACGGATGCAATGAATCAATGGTATGGCAATAAAAATTGGCAACAACCGCATTTTGGCGACGTGTTCGCGCTGGGACGTATAGGTGATATAAATGCACATAATGATTTAATTAAATTATCATCAGACAAAAAACAAGCAGATATTGTCCGTGCTACTGCATTAGAATTATTGCAAGCCTATGGCGAAACCGAGACGATGTTACAATTATTAAAAGATGAATCTGATTTAATACGTGCTATGGCTGTCAATGGATTGCGCAACTTGCCGTCCGCGCAGAAACGAGATGTATTAATACCACTATTGAGCGACGCGGTGCGTGTGGTGCGGATTGAAGCAGCAAGAAGTCTCGCTGATGTCGCGCAATTGCCTGAAAGTTTTAACAAAGCCTTAGCTGAATATAAACAAGCACAATTGATTCGTGGTGAATTACCAGAGGGACATTTTAATTTAGGTCAACTTTATCAGGCAATGAATGATACTGCGCAGGCAGAACAGGCTTTTAAAACAGCTATTACCAAAGGTCAGCATTTCTTCCCCGCATCGAGAAGTTTAGCGATTTTATACCATCAATTGGGCGATAAAAAACAGGCAGAACAAGTATTACGTGATGCAATTCACGCTAATCCACAACAAGGTTTATTGTATTATTCATTAGGTTTATTACTAGCCGAACTAAAACAAACGTCTGAAGCATTAGAAAATTTGGAAAAAGCAATTGAATTAATGCCACGTCATCCAAAAGTACATTACAATTATGCAATATTATTAAAACAGTCGGGACGACTTGAGCAGATAGAGCCTGCTTTGCTAAAGGCTTTTTATTTGGATAGACAAAATCCGAAAATTACGCAACAATTAGCTGAATGGTATATTCAACAACAACGCTGGTTAGATGCTTATGATTTTACAAAACATTTAGATCAACTCGTGCCGGATAATCCAAAAATTAAAAATACGCTGAAAAAATTAGAGCAGCGCAAAATGGCAATTGAAATTCAACAACAATTCCAACAAAATCAGCTACAACAAGACTAAATAATTTTTGTAATCTGATTTGATAATTGATAATTAATAGTTGTATCATACAGCGGCAAAATTTTAGGATATTGTATGAAGATATTAATTAGTAATGATGATGGTTATCTTGCACCGGGCATTTTATCTTTAGCAGAAACATTAAGTAAACATGCAGAAACGCTAGTTGTTGCGCCAGACCGAAATCGTAGTGGGGCAAGTAATTCGCTTACCCTAGAATATCCAATTAGAGCCAAACTCGCGCCAAATGGTTTTTACTACGTGGATGGCACACCGACTGATTGTGTACATTTGGCAATCACAGGGTTAATGGATATACCACCAGATATTGTCGTGTCAGGAATCAACACAGGTCCCAATTTAGGTGACGATGTGCACTACTCAGGTACAGTCGCAGCAGCGATGGAAGGAC
The DNA here is from genome assembly GCA_964388965.1 of uncultured Thiotrichaceae bacterium. GTDB lineage: Bacteria > Pseudomonadota > Gammaproteobacteria > Beggiatoales > Beggiatoaceae > Albibeggiatoa. The sequence goes on from CAYMCP010000071.1 coordinate 4,171, forward strand.
GTTCATTAGGTTTACCTGCTTTAGCCGTTTCATTAGCTGGCGATAGACAAGATTTACAACATTACGCAACGGCAGCCTACGCTGTTGAAGTCCTCATTAAGCGTTTACAAGCTGAAAAATTAAATTTACCAGAGGATACTATTCTAAATATTAACGTACCAGATTTGCCATGGGAACAAATTGCAGGTATGCAAATTACTCGTTTAGGAAAACGGCACCGTTCTTCACCCGTCATTAAAAGCCAAGACCCTCGTGGACAACCCATTTTTTGGATTGGTGCGGCAGGCTCGGTACGCGACGCTGGAGAAGGTACAGATTTTTACGCAATCGAACATGGTTTTATTTCAATTACGCCATTACACGTAGATTTAACCCGTTATTCCGCACTGGATATGATGTGTGACTGGTTAAATTATTTTTAGGTAGGATCTCAAATTACCCGTTTTTCAAGTTGTGATTTACCTTCACTATCATAGATTGATACTTTTGTGAAGATATTACCACATTGATTTAGGTAATAAAGATGCAAACCATTTCGGGGTAATGCTATACTTTGAAGTTACCTTGTTCCTATGTGCCTTATACGGTGGGGATAAGAGATGGTATAAAGCTTTAATCTCATTTTTTTACTTTAATTACAATGACTAGTGGATAATATAATGAAAAAATTAACATTAGCTATTTTGGTAGCCTTAACTCCAATGGTTTATGCGGCGAGCGATCATGCAGCCGAAAATGCAAAAGGCGACGCAGAAGCTGGTAAAGCAAAATCAGCCGCCTGTGCCGCTTGTCACGGTGTTGATGGTAATAAATCATTAATGCCAGAATACCCTAAATTAGGCGGTCAACACGCTAGCTACACAGAAACGCAATTACACCAATTCAAATCAGGTGTACGCAACAACGCAATTATGTTGGGTCAAGTTGCAGCCCTAAACGACCAAGATATGGCTGATTTAGCTGCTTATTTCTCTACCCAATCTACTGTTGTCGGTGGTGCAAGTGAAGACTTGGTTGAAAAAGGTCAAGCGATCTATCGTGCTGGTGTTGCGACAAAAGGTGTACCTGCTTGTATTTCCTGTCATGGTCCTCAGGGCTTGGGCAATCCTGCTGCACAGTATCCGTTACTGAGCGGGCAGAATGCGGCGTACACAGTGAAACAATTGAAAGACTATCAATCTGGTGAACGTATTGGCGACGTAGCGAATAATAACCAAAAAATCATGGTTGATATTGCCAGTAAGTTATCCGACGCTGAAATGACAGCCGTTGCTGATTATATTTCTGGTTTACATTAAGCAATTTTAAATAGGATTGGTGGTCTTTAATGATTTAATGATTTTAGGTCTACCAGTCCTATACTTTTCAATTATTTTCGATTAAAGGAGCATTCATGAAAATACTATTTAACTGGACGATCATGCTAAGCATGTTACTTGCTGTATCTCTTGCGCAAGCGGACGAGCCTGTCTCATACGAGAAGATGTATAAAAACATTTTGATGCCAGAGAAAATGTATGATGATGACGTGATTGAAGTTACCGAATTGTTTTTATATACCTGCCCTCATTGCTTCCGCATCCATCCTTTTGCTGAAAAATGGAAAAAAACCATTGAAAATCAGAAAGATGTAAAATTCAATCCCATGCCCGCAATATTTAGCGAACATAATACACCACTTGCAAAAGCATATTACGTTACCAAAGAATTAGGCAAAGACGAGATTCATATCGCGTTATTTGAGGCAATTCATGAGAAAGGTCGCCGAATTGTCACCGAAGATCAAATTAAAGCCTTTTTTGCAGAACATGGTGTTGACAAAGGACTTTTTGAAAAGACATATAATTCTTTTAGCGTAGACAATGCAATACGCACAGCGCATTTTTTAACTGCCAGTTATGGTATTAGCGGTGTGCCTACTGTAGTTGTTAATGGTAAATATCTAGTTTTAGGTGATAAAACAAAAGGTTATCAAGGTATTTTTGATGTTGTTGATTATTTAATCGATAAAGAACGCAAACTTATTGCGGAAAAAGCAGAAAAAACCGAAGCAGTAACAGAGTAAACTTTTTCAAGACCGGGTAGTTTTGAAACCTGATTTTCGTAGGGTGCATAAGCGTCACACACCAATTTTTATAACTTTCATGCTCATTCGCACTAGAAGTTATCGCTATACACCCCACGATTTTTACTTAACTTTAATGAGGATGTCAAACTGTTGGAACAAAAAAACATTAAATCCAAAATCAAACTGTTGCGTTTCTCAACTCAAGATTATCCCGAATAAGTTGCTGTAACATACCAAGTTTCAGATTGGTTTTAGGAAATGACTCATCCAACGTATAAGCTGGAGGAATGTAGTTAGATGGTGTGGTTTTCAGTTCTCTGACCTGCTCCGCCAATTTTTGTTTTTCTGCATTCAGTGCATCAATTTCCGCTTGTAAATCCGCATACGACGCTTGAGCTACAACATCAATTTTTTCCACTGGTGCTGATGCCTCTTTTTCAGACGCTTCTACTGTTTCCCTCTTTTGTGGAGAATTTTGAGATTTATTCCACATTTTCCATACAATCACGCCGCTGACAACAAAAACCGAAATACTTCCAATCGAAAGTAATGTGCCCCCAAGTAATTTTATACCACCAACCCGTAATAATTGCTCTTCAAACATAAACACACTCCTTTATCATTAATTCACGTTACGCGCTGAGAAATAAATTATGGTAAATTTCGCGCATGAAAAATGAAATATTAGAAATCTACACTGACTATCTCAATGAGTTCCTTTAGCACCACAGCAGCGACATGAGAAAAAACGCGGTCAATACAGCAAAATCGACACACCACCTATAGAACCAGTTTGAAATCTTAGCAAATATGTTAAAAAAATCAATATTTTCTTTCACATCGTAGAGACAAAGCGTGCCTTGTCTCTGACAAAACCTTGTCGCTTTAGATTAATATTCATTTATTTTAAAAATGTCAAATGGTTTCTATATTTGCAACTCACAATAAATTATGACCCAGAGTGTCCCTGTGCTGCCTCCCAACGGAGAGCATTGGAACGAGGAATACTCTAACTGCGTAACGCCTATGTATGGTTACATTTGTTTTCATTAATATCGCACGCAGTCTGGACATCTTCTAACGCTCAAGCTCACTGGTAGAGGCGAAACGCAACGGCATTCACGTTAAATTTTTGTCAAAATAGGATTAAAAGCTTTACTGGAAAGAAGTATCTTATCTCCTATATTTAAAGTTTCGATGTCACTTTTAACCGCTGTTACTTTGATGATTTCATTGTGAGCTAAAACCTCTATGATGTATAAAATATCGCTTTTTTTGATATTTAGTATTTCCCCTACTATTTTGAACTTTCCACTGATATTTTGGTTGGCAAATACATGGCTAGGTGTTCCATCATCTGTGATTAGCCCAAAAGCGATTTTAAATACACGATTCGAGAGCCGAAAAACTTCGCTAATATCATGACTGACTAAAATAGAGGTGATACCAAATTGTTTGTGAACTTCGTGGAGTTCATCTCGAAGTTTGAGCCTCATCGCACTATCAAGGGCTGACAATGGTTCATCAAGAAGCAATATCTTTGGGCTACTCATGAGTGATCTTGCTACTGCAACTCTTTGTTTTTGCCCACCACTTAGGTGCTCTGGCTTCATTTTTGAGAGATTTTTTATTTCCATTATTTCTAAAATTTCATCTACTTTTTGCTTCTCTCTCCTATTTTTCAGGGCAAATTCTAAGTTTTGTCGTACAGTCATATTCGGAAAAAGGGCATAATCTTGAAATACAAACCCTACTCCTCTTTTTTGGGGTGAAAGATTAATTTTTTTTTCGCTATTAAACCACACCTCATCATCTACGATTATTTTCCCGCTTTGTGGCGTTTCTAGTCCTGCTATGATTCTAAGTAGAGTCGTTTTTCCACTGCCGCTTTTTCCAAAAAGTGTGAGAAAATCGCCATTTTCAATGATTTTATCTACACTTAAATCTATGCTGCCGTCTGCTGTGTGAAGCGGTTTTTTTATATTTATTTGTATCACCTGAATTCACTCCTAAGCATTCTCTTATTGACTAGATAAACAAAAAGCAAAATAACAAACGAAATAGCAAAGAGTGTAAAAGCGTATTGATTTGCTAAACCATAATTTAAAGCTTCCACCTCGTCATATATAGCGATACTTGCAACTTTCGTCTCTCCAGCTATATTCCCCCCTATCATTAAAACTACGCCGAATTCCCCGACAGTATGGGCGAATGTGATAACTATTCCGGTTAAAAGTGAGGGCTTAATATTTGGCAAAAGTACTGACCAAAGTGTTTGAAATGTGTTTTTTCCCAAGATGTATGAGGCTTCGCTAAGCGATTTGCTCAGGCTACTAAAGCCACTTTGAATAGGATGCACCATAAAAGGTAAGCTGAATATGACACTTGCAACGACTAGCCCCTCAAAACTAAATACAAGCCGTAGTCCAAAATTCTCATTAAGCCAAGCACCAAAGCTATTTTTTGGACTAAAAGCTAAAAGCAAATAAAATCCGAGTACCGAAGGGGGTAATACCAAAGGCATCGAAACGATTGTTTCAATTATGGGTTTCATTCTTGATTTTGTTTGTGCGAGGTAAAAACCTAACGGGATGCCAATGAGAAGTAAAATAATTGTCGTCACCCCCGCTAAACGAAATGTGAGTAACATTGTTTCTATAAATGATTCTTCCACGATTTAACCTTTTTGTATTAAGATTTCGTTTGATTTTACAAACCATTGAAACTCATCTTCAACTTTACATTTAAGTTGATCCAAAGCGTCCTTAGTGATAATAGATGAAATTTTAACTCCGCCAAAATCAAATTCTACTCTAACCAAAATTTTCCCCACATCTATGAATGTGATGGGAGAAATAAAAGCGTTCCTCGCACTGACCATTGAGTCAGATGTTGCTATCATCACCTCTGTTTCCTTGAAAAGAAGCGTTACAGATTCCTGTTTTTGATATTCCTCATCTCCACTCAAAATAAGTGAACTGAATGTTTTACCTTTGACTTCTACATGGATGTGTGTGATACCCTCCACACTTTTTACGTTTTTGATAATTCCATTTAGCTGATTCATCCCATTCTGAATCCTATTGATGCACTGTCCCAAGTTCAAGTAGACGCTGATGCGTCCTGTTTGGTAACGACGCGGCGCGTCGTCACGAGTTGAGTATTTTTAATGCTTTAATTAACAACAAAACCGTACTTTTCCATGATTTCATCGACTTTTTTTGTCTCCATAAAATCATAAAACTTTTGACTAAGCTCTTTTTGTGAACCAACTTTTGTAATACCGTAGCCTTGCATTAAAGGTTCATGGTGTTTATCGTCAATTAAATAGTATTTGCTATGTTGCGTATCTGCTATGGTTGGCGCAAGAACGAGTGACAAAGCAATCACACCAATATCAGCAGCCTCACTAGCGATAAACCCGGCTGTTTGTGAGATATTCTCTCCCATTACAAGTTTTGGGAGTACCTGCTCGTACATTTGCATTGATTCCAAAGACTGTTTTGCTTTTTCTCCGTAGGGCGCATGAGTCGGATTGGCAATAGCAATTTTTTTGACCCATGGTTTTTCCAAATTATCAAATCCGATTGTTGGATCAAAATTTTTGTGTTTACTCCAAAGAACCACTCTTCCTACAGCATAAAGTTTTGGCTTTGTTGTGACGTCACCCTGCGCATAAAGTTTTTCAACAAACGCCATATTGGCACTAAAATAGACATCGTAAGGCGCACCATTTTCTATCTGGTGCATTCCCTTTCCAGAGCTTCCATAGATCATTTCTGCCTCGTGTTCTGGATGTTGTTTTAAAAATGCCGTTTTTACCTCATCAAGCGCGAAACGTAAATCACTTGCTGCAAACACGGTTAGCTTTTCAGCCGCTGAATTTACACTTAAACCCAACATTAAAAGTGCTACCATTAACATCTTTTTCATCGCATACTCCTATTTATAATAGTTAAATCAAGGTGTTACACCACTATTATCACCGAAATGATATTTTTACCGCTATATACTATGGTATATAATAAGTATCATATCATTATATAGCTAGGTATACAACGAAAAAGAGGCTAAAGATTGCATGACGCGGGTGCATCAATGATTTATTCCACGCGGTAGTAGAACGAGATTTTTCCTTGCGACTTAAACAGGAGTAATTATTATCGCTCTGACAACTTCAATTACTTTATCAGCCGATAATTCAACTAAACAACGGCTTTCACTCATAACATGCCGATCACAACCTTCCTGATGGCAAGGTACACATTCCATTTGAGTCTGCAACAAATACACGTTATTAACTTGTTGTGAGCCAATAGCTAGGAATGGATTATCTGTAGCGTTGTAATGAATTGGAAACGGTGCCCATTTTACTGGATTAGTCGGACCGAATAAGGCGACGCAAGGAACACCTGTTGCCGCAGCTAAATGTGTCACCGCAGTATCGGGTCCCACATACAATTTACTATTTTGTAATAAAACCGTAATTTGTTTGAATGCAAGTTGACCCGCTAAATTAATAACGTGATGAGATTGCTCGCCAAGCACTTGTTGAATATAATTTAATTCATCTGGATGCTGACTGCCTGTCATCACAATTTTTAATTTTAATTTTACTAATTCATCAATTAATTTTTTCCAGCCCCAAACTGTCCAATACTTATATCGCCAACGTGGCACTAAATGCAACACAACATAATTTGTTGTCACCATATCGAAAGGCAATAATTTTTGCCAATTAGTATCTTGCGTTCGTGGTGGTATCACTTGATAATAACGTGGAATATCCATTAAATCAACAAGTTGCAAATTTTGTAATACAGTATGTTGACTTTTATCATCGAAAATAGTCCAACGTTGCGCAATCCAATATTTCCACGCATTTTGTAAACGATATTCAGGTACGACATTCACTCGATAGGGCGCGGCTAACCAAGCATAAAAACTTGGTCTATCGCCTGTTTGCGTGCTAATTGCTAAATCATAACGCCGAAAAATAGTTTTAATAAATTGATAATGCTGATAAAAATTAAGTTTTTCTGCTACCTCAACTATTTGATTAATATGAGGATTACCGTCTAACATCTCACCTTTATTTTGAAATACAACCACATCTATTTCAGCGTATGGATAGGCGTGGCGTAAACTGTTTAGTAGTGGCGTGACAAGTAATACATCACCGATTTGACGCATCGAAATGACGATAATTTTATTTGCAGGGATAATCATTGTTTTTACACGTTGTTTTGAGAGAAGTGCAAAATTCACTTTACTCACTCTATTTTCGTAAGACTAATTTTTTACTAAGTTAATTTTTTGTAAAACTTGTGCAATTAAATCAGATTGCTGACTATCAAACCATAGTGCATTTTGTTCTCCACGCAACCAAGTAAGTTGTCGTTTTGCTAATTGTCGTGTTGCCACAATACTCTTATATACCATCGTTTCATAATCCCATTCACCTGCCAAATACTGCCATATTTGCCGATAACCAACAGCGCGTAATGCTGGCAAATCTAAATGCAAATCATCACGTTGATACAATTTTTCCACTTCATCAATAAAACCTTGTTGTAACATTAAATGAAAACGCTGTTCAATCCGTTGATGTAAAATTTGGCGATGTGCGGGTGCAATGATTAATTTAATTATATCAAATGGTAAATGATGGATTTGCGTTTGAGCGTATAATGCTGTCATAGTTTGACCAGTTAGACGATACACTTCTAAAGCGCGTTGAATTCGTTGCGGATCATTAGGATGGATTCGTTTAGCGGAAATCGGATCAATTTCAGTCAACTGCTGGTGCATGGCAGCCCAACCATATTTTTGTGCCTCATCCTCCAGTTGCTGGCGAATGTCGGGATTTGCTGCTGGTAAATCAGTCAAACCCTGCTGCAAACTACGGAAATATAAACCTGTTCCACCAACCAATAACGGTATTTTACCCTGTCGTTGAATGTCGGCAATTTCACGCAGCGCATCCTGACGAAAATTTGCAGCAGAATAAGGTTCATTTGGCTCACAAATATCAATTAATCGATGTGGTACGATTGCAAGTAGGGTTGCGTCCGGCTTAGCCGTGCCAATGTCCATACCACGATAGACTAATGCAGAATCTACGCTAATGATTTCACAATTTAATTTTTTAACTAATGCTACAGCTAAATCCGTTTTACCAGATGCTGTTGGTCCCATTAAAAAAATGCAAGTTGCCATGATTACACAATATTATCACGTAAATAGATTGGAGTCGCTTGCTCTGCACTCAGCACTTGCTGCTGCTCAAAAGCGTGGATAGCTAATGGTAACATTGCTTGCGCTTGAGGATACAAATCAGCGCGACAATGGGAATGCGTCAAATGATAAGCTTGCCAACCGTTGCCGGCACCAAACCAAGTTTTTTCAGGGATTGGTACTTGCGATATTGAAGTAACTTGTTCCGTATTTTGCAACTGCATCAGACCATTTTGCAATTGATAACAAGCCCAATAAAATTCATTCATTCTTGCGTCGATACAAGCAATAACATCATGTTGTTGAGTTTGTTGATAAGCTTCTTGCGCCAACGCCGCGAGTGATGAAATAGGGATAACGGGAATATCTACTGCAAATGCAATCCCTTGCGTTACTCCACAGGCGATGCGTAATCCAGTAAAACTGCCAGGACCACGTCCGAATGCAATCGCATCTAATTGAGCAGGTACAAAATCCGCTTGTTTTAACAATTGCTCTGCCATAATTAAAATTAATTCCGCATGTTGACGCGGTGCAACTTGTGAGCGATATAAGACATTTCCGTCACACCACAACGCACAGGAACAGATTTCAGTAGAGGTATCTAATGCAAGTAATTTCATAATATTATCGTTATTCTGCTCATGCTCAATTAAATTTTAATTTTTGCTTCTTTACTCTTACGATATAAAACACTTATTCGTCCAATCAATTGCACAATGTCAGCTTGGCTTGATTTGCATAATGTTTGGGTTATTTCTAATCTACCAGCTTTATCGCTACCTGCAATTGTGACTTTGATCAGTTCATGGGTTTCCAAAGTTTTATCTAATTCCTTGAGTAAATTTTCAGTTACACCCTTCGCGCCCACCATAATAATGGGTTTTAAATGATGTGCTAATGCGCGTAGCTTGCGGATTTGTTGACTATTTAAAGGCATGGTTTATTAAACTCGGTAAAATTAACAAAAAAAATTTAAAGTCATTTTATTAAAAAACGCGCTTGATTAATTATTGATGCGCTTGTTGTAATAACTTATCACGAATCACGTTCTCTAATTCATCTAATAGTTGCTCGTTTTGTACTTTGTGGTGTGGTTTGCCGTCGATATACATTAGATTATTTGGCGTACCACCCGTAATACCTACAGCCACTTCTTTCGCTTCACCAGGTCCATTAACAATACAACCAATTACGGCTACATCAATTGGCTCAAGCACGTCTTCTAAACGATTTTCCAACTCATTAACGATTTTAATAACATCAAAATTTTGTCGAGAGCAGGAAGGACAAGCAATTAAATTCACACCTTTTTGTCGCAAATGCAGACTTTTTAAAATATCAAAACCAACTTTAATTTCCTGTACCGGGTCGGCTGCCAATGATACGCGAATCGTGTCGCCGATACCTTCCATAAGCAGCATTCCCAAACCAATTGCGGATTTCACCGTACCCGAACGAAAACCACCTGCTTCAGTAATGCCTAAATGTAATGGTTGTTCAATTTGGTTTGCTAGTTTACGGTAAGCCATGACAGTCATAAAAATTTCAGATGCTTTTAAGCTGATTTTAAAGTTTGGAAAATTTAATTTATCTAAAATATCAATATGTCGTAATGCAGATTCTACGAGTGCATCAGAAGTAGGTTCAGCATATTTTTTCTGCAAATCTTTTTCTAATGAGCCTGCATTGACACCAATTCGGATCGGGATATTTTTATCTTGAGCGGCATCAATCACGGCTCTAATTCTATCTTCGCGTCCGATATTACCCGGATTAATCCGCAAACAATCCACACCTAATTGTGCAACACGCAGCGCAATTTTATAGTCAAAATGAATATCAGCGACTAATGGAATATCGACTTGTTGTTTAATTTTACCAAATGCTTCCGCCGCATCTTGCGTTGGTACAGAAACACGCACAATATCGGCACCTGCTTTTTGAATCGCACGAATTTGCGCAACCGTTGCTTCAATATCACAAGTATCGGTATTGGTCATACTTTGCACCGCAATTGGCGCGTCTCCACCAATCGGCACGTTGCCTACATAAATTTTGCGCGTTGGACGACGTTTAATCGTAATTTCCTTGTGCATAATATGGAATAGCCTATGAGTAATAATATTTTGTATTTTACAATACCCTCGCCACTAAAGTCGCATAACAGGGCTACGAATTCTACCTAAATTTGCACAACAGAGCGACTTATTCCTGCATTAGGCAACGTAAACTATTTGCATCTAATTAGCTACGACGTAGTAGAATTATGTTAATCTTGTTCATGAGCAATCGGTCGATAAAAAATGGGTAGTGGTGCAAACTGAAGTGCAGGAGTGCAAAATTTATTTTGCAAATAGTAAGTTAAACTAAAATAACACTGTTTTTTGCAGGACTACCAAAAAATGATGGATTTGTACTCTTTACTTTTTAAAGAACGTGGACGAATATCTTACTTGGAACGTAATACACCTACATATCAATATCATGCCGAAATTAAAGTAATTTATCCTTGACGCTTAACCATGTTAATTAATATAATTCTCTGTTTAGTATTTTCCAGTAACGGTATAGTAGTCATGAAAAGAACATTCCAACCCAGTAATTTAGTGCGTAAACGTCGTCATGGTTTCCGTGCCCGCATGAAAACCCGTAGCGGTAGAGCAATCATCAAAGCGCGTCGCGCAAAAGGTCGCGCACGTTTATCAGCGTAATGTATCCCTTTCAACGGACTCAACGTCTGTTAAAAGCAACAGATTTTAGGGCAGTATTTAATAAGCCTTGTACTTCTTCCGACTGTTATTTTACGATATTAGGTAAACCTAACCATTCAGATGTTGCTCGATTGGGTTTAGCTATCGCTCGGAAGCGTATCAAATTGGCAACGGCAAGAAATCGTATCAAACGTATTGCACGCGAGAGTTTTCGCCAACATCCAACCCTGTTACAAGGTATAGACTGTGTAGTCATGGCTAAAGCAGGGGCTTATGGGGTTGATAATCAAACATTATTTCGTTCTCTTGCAAAGCACTGGCAGCAGATTAAAAAACGATGCAAAAAATCCTCATTTGGTTAATTCAGGCTTATCGTTTATTTATCAGTCCCTGGCTAGGTCCTCATTGCCGTTATTATCCTACTTGTTCAGAATATGCCCAAACGGCTTTGCGTCAACATGGCGTATTTCGTGGACTGATATTAAGTATTAAACGCATTTCGCGCTGTCACCCTTGGCACCCCGGTGGCTATGACCCTGTCCCCCCGCCCGTAGAAAAAAGGAACACGGATAAACATGGATAATGTAAGATTAATCTTAGTTCTCGCACTGTTTTTTTTAATGCTGTTAATGTATCAAGCATGGTTAGAGGATTATGGACCCAAACCTACAGCAGCGCCCACTGCTGAAACGACAACTCAAACCACAAATGTATCACCAGCACCTGACGCCGTATCACCAGCAACTAGCACTGTATCGCCAGATATACCTGATATCATGCCTAGTGCTAGTAATGCGGGTGAAGTTCCTTTTGCACAACCTAAACAAATTTTAAATACACAACAACGTATTCATATTAAAACGGATTTATTTGATTTAGAAATTGATAGTTTAGGCGGTGATATTCGTCATGTCGCATTAGTAGCATACCCTGTTGCCAGCGATAAGCCTGATGAAGCATTTATTTTAATGCAAGATGCCATGCCGCGCTTTTTTGTCGCCCAATCGGGTTTAATGCCAGCCGAATATGCACCGACCCATGAAGCGATATACCAAACTCAACAATTAAACTATGACATGGGTACAAATGATAACTTAGAAGTTGTATTGAGTTGGCAAAATGGACAAGGCATTAAAGTAAATAAAATTTTTACTTTTCAACGTGGTAGCTACGTGATTAACGTTAAACATGTAGTGGAAAATGAAACTACAGCACCCTGGACAGTACGTGCCTACAGTCAATTACAACGCACTCAAGTTGCAGAAGAGGGACAATCCAGTTTTATTCATACCTACATGGGTGGCGCGATTTCCAGTCCTGAGCAATTATACGAAAAAATTAATTTTAACGATATGCGCAACAATAGTTTCAATAAAGAAAATCGTCCAGAATGGGCTAACGGTTGGGCGGCGATGTTGCAACATTATTTTGTCGTGGCGTGGGTACCAGAAAAAGAACAGTTATATAAATATTACACCAACTTTATCCCCAATGGTTCACGTTACGTTTTAGGCTTGTATGGTCAACCGTTCGCCATTCCCGCGCAAACGCAACACCAATTTGAAATGAATTTGTTTGTTGGTCCCAAATTACAAGATGAATTAGAAGCATTATCTTCTGGTTTAGATTTAACGGTAGACTATGGTTGGTTGTGGCCACTAGCGAAACCATTATTTTGGACATTGCGTTTTATTCACGATTGGGTTGGTAACTGGGGATGGGCTATCATTATCTTAACGGTTTTGATTAAACTAGCGTTTTTTCATTTATCTGCCACCAGTTACAAATCAATGGCAAATATGCGCAGATTACAGCCACGTTTAAAACAATTACAAGAACGTTATGCAGATGATCGCAACAAGTTAAACCAAGCAATGATGGATATGTATCGCAAAGAAAAAATTAATCCATTAGGCGGTTGTTTACCAATTTTAGTGCAAATCCCTGTATTCATTGCACTTTATTGGGTACTGTTAGAAAGTGTCGAATTACGTCAAGCACCATTTATGTTGTGGTTAAATGACTTGTCTACTCCTGACCCTTATTTTGTATTACCATTAATTATGGGCGTGACCATGTTATTACAACATCATTTAAATCCAGCCCCACTTGATCCCGTACAACAAAAAGTGATGTTAATGTTACCCATTATATTTACGGTATTTTTTGCTTTTTTCCCGTCTGGCTTGGTACTGTACTGGGTTGTAAATAATGCTTTATCTATCGCACAACAATGGGTTATTACTAAGAAAATTGCGGGAAATGCTATGTAATAACATTAAAATTTAATCTTTTCGAGGGATTGGCAGTTAAGTATGCTAGTCAATTCCTTAACAAATCCCCCATAATTTTTACAGCATCAATTATCAAACATTTCAAGATAATTAAAAATCCGCGTATAGAGCAGCAAAAAAAGCACAAATTGAGCGTTATATTTTTATGCTAATTTTGCATAGTCTAATAAAATCAACTGATTAACACTTCAATTGCGTAACGCCTAAAATGATTAAAAATAAATAGCTTGACAGATTAAAAATAATTATTATATTCTTGAGTAATATCATGTTAGGAGGTGGTAATTGCTATGCCTACTGAAAATTCCAATCAAGACATTACTGCTGTTTTGGCTCAAATTGTGAGTGCTGTAGTTGGGCAATTTGAAATGACAAGGTTGCTTGAGCAAATTATCGAAACCACCATGCAAACGCTAAATACTGAGATATGCTCTATTTTTTTGCGTAAAGAAGATGATCCTAATAAGATTATTTGTGTTGCGGGTTCTGGGCTTGCTAAAAATATCATTAATAAAGCCGAGTACAAAATTGGAGAAGGGTTGACGGGTGGGGTTGCAGCTAACGGAAAATATGTTGTTGTTCAATCTAAGGAAGAATTAGAAAAACAAAAAGAGGGCGGGCATTGGTTAGGTAAATTTGAAAATTCTCAATTTGAAGGGAGTGCGAGTGAATTTCGTAATCTACTTGCTGTTCCTATGAAGATTAAAGATAAAATTTTAGGTGTTATCAAAGTTGAGAACAAAAACAATACCCTCGCCACTAAACTCGCATAACGGGGCTATGGATTCTACCTAACTGC
>CAYMCP010000072.1:0-17927 GCA_964388965.1 uncultured Thiotrichaceae bacterium
GATGCAAGCCTATGCTGGAATTGCGTTGGAATAGTTTTTCGGAGTTTTCAGTATAGAACCGATTTGAAGTATAAAAAATATGTTAAACTTTCAAGTTTAAGAAGGATAAAATCGAGAGAGATGCCGTACACAAGTAGTTTAAGTGATAAAGAATGGATGATAATAGAGCCTATATTGTTAGAGCATATCCCAAAGAAAAGACAAACCCGTCCACTAAAGTGGAAGTATAGAGAGATATTAGATGCTGTGTTGTACCAATTAGAGGATGGCTGTAGCTGGGCGGATTTGCCAAAAGACTTCCCACCCTATTCAACAGTTTACTGGCATTATAAGCAGTGGCGAGATAGCGGTTTAATAGACAAATTGCTGAAAGAACTACATGCACAATTGCGCCAACAGGTAAAAAAAATTTAAGTGGACAAGCTTACTGATAATAGATTCACCAGCCGTGAAAAATACCTGTGATGCAAGTATAGCAACCAAAGGATAGAGTTGTCTACCTTTAAAAAACAATCAGTTAGAGAGGTAAAAATTCCAAAGTCCTGCACAGACACCCAAAATGTTATCATATAAATCCATACTATGGATTCTAAGTTTATTTAGGAGAATTCGGTAGCATTTCATGCCCGCAATGCTGTTTTCAACAGAAACTCTCTCTAGCTATCATTTTGTTATCGTTTTTCTGTTAAATCGGTATTTTTTTTACGTTTATGAGGTATGGATAATTTCTTTGTCTTCTTGTAGTCCTTTGCCAAAGCCTAAAAACCCCAAATCAACCTAGCCAACCTATGCCAGAAATCCAGTATTAAACTCAAATATCTCATATTGAGCGGGGTTCAGGCTAACTTAGATTTCAAATGGGTTCTATAAGCACAGTATCATGTACTTTTTTCCCGTTCCCACGCGCTGAGACTGTAAAATAACGATTTTTATTATTATAACTTATTGATTTTAAACAACCCTAAATCTAAAAAGTAGGTATTTTTACAGTTTCGATGTATGTGAACGAGAAAGAATGTTATGCTAAAAAAAACTACAATGTTGACTGTGATTTATTTAATATTTTTCTTTACGATACAATATATCGCTTGGGCAAATTCAATGAGAGGGAAAGAAGTAGATATTAAAGCCGTGTTTTTATTTAATTTTTCCAGATTTATTACTTGGCCCGAGCAAGCTTTTACTAGCGTAGATAGTGCATTCAATATCTGTATATTAGGTCAAAGTCCGTTTGGTGATATTTTGGATAAATTATTACAAAATGAAACAGTAGGCGACCGTCCTGTTGTGTTAAGAGAATTTGAGCAATTTAAGCAAACAGGAAAGTGTCATATTCTATACGTGGATGATTCTAAAAAACATGATTTGGATGATATTTTTGCATTTGTGCGAGATAAGCCTATTTTAACCGTAAGCGATATTGACAAATTTGTGCAAAAAGGCGGAATGATAGGATTTTTTAAACACAACCGAAAAATTCGCTTTTATATCGCTCCGCAAACGATACGTAAGGCAAATTTAATTGCAAATAGTAATTTATTACGTGTCGGAGAAATTATGAATCATTAATTTTATATTAAATAACTTTCACTCCTGCGATTTGCAACGCTAATTTTAATAATTCATCCCATACGCGACCGGTTGCCATACCCTTTATCATGCGATCTATTTGAGCAGATTGCCTAAGAAAAGAATGCCATTTGTGTAAAGAATGCCGTTTTATTGCTTTTTTGACCAAATCCTTGCGTTTATCCCAAATTCGATACTTACGGAAAACTTGTTCCGCTGGCTGTCCATTTTGCAACGCATAGGCAATTTGTGCCAGATTACGAATTTCTCGATCCAATGCCCACGTTACTAAAACAGGCTCAAAACCCTCTGCTTGTAACCCATTCAATTGCCTCACAATATGCTTAATATGACCAGCTAAAACACTATCTACCCAGTCAAATATTTCAAAACGTGCATTATCCGCAACCGACTCCGACACTTGATCAAATTCAATTTTACCTTCGCCGTACAACAACTTGAGTTTTTCTATTTCTTGCGCACAAGCTAACAAATGCCCTTCAGAACGTTCAGCAATAAAGTGAGTAATATCCTGATTCGCTTGTAAACCGTGCCACTGTAAACGCTGACTAACCCAATTTGGTAAATTTTTCGCGTCTATTGGCCAAATTTGTATAATAATTCCAACGTTATCTATCGCGATAAACCATTTTGACTTTTGCTTATTTGCATCCTGTTTATCTGCCGTAATGAGCAAAATTGTATCAGCAGGTGGTTTTTGCAAATATGTCAATAAAACTTTCGCGCCTTCATTACCTAAGTTCTTATTACCTAAACGTAATTCAATTAAACGTCGTTGGGAGAATAAAGATAAATTGTTTGCCTCATCAATCAGACTATACCAATTAAAATCTTTTTCTACCGTTAAAATCACCCGTTCAACAAAACCTTGTTGCCGTGCAAAGTAGCGGATTGTATCTCCACATTCCATCATTTGTAATGGCTCATCGCCTGTTAATAAAAAAACAGATGCCAAGCCATGTTGTTGTAAATGTTGATTGAGTTGGGTTAGTTTTAACTTCATGAAAGTCTGTCTAATTCCAATAATTTACTCGTCAATTCCGCAGAAATACCGTACATTTTGGTAATTGCCATTTGTGCCCCCAAATTATCTCCAGCCGCTTTTTTGCTTAATGCCTCCTCACCTAATTGATGAAATTGCTCATGAATTTTGAACATGGAATCAAACAGTTCACGCGCTTTTGGATTGTGTAGCTGTACAATTTCTTGTTTGCCATCACCATACATCCATCTACCTAATTCGCAACTCTGTGCACTCGTACCAGAAAAGTCATTTTCTCCTCTTAATGCAGCATCCAATTCCTTTAAATAATGGATATGATCATTAAGACGTTTCATGAAAAAAGTTTTTGTTGTCATTATCTAAGGTCTCCTCAAACCTCATTAAAGTGGGATTAGATTTAAAAATGATGTGTGATAAATTTCTACCCACAATATATTTTATGTTATCCACAACATATCTTATATTATAATTGAGGTTACTACCTAGAAAATTCACAATTAAAATAGTTTTTTTCTGCAAGCTATAATCATCATAAAATCAGTGAATCTTTTGGCTGTATTGGAAACGACTAAAGTTATTTTACCTTTAAAATCAAAATGTTATCCTAAGTTGATTAGAACACTACATTTTCATTTTGTAGACAATACGATTTTACCGCGTGTATGCAGAGTTTGACTGAGTTCATGCGCTTTGGCGACTTCATCTAAACTTAACGTGTGACTAATGTGTGTGGAGAGTTTCTCGGCTTCGATTAATTGAGTAATGTGTTCTAACTGCGTCACATTCGGCTCAACAAACACGTAATGAAATTGAATTTGTTGTTTTTCAATCCACTCGGTTTCCCCTTGCGTTGCGCGTAGCGACACCATACGTCCCCCTTTTTTAATACAAGCATAACTTTTTTGTAACGTCTCGTCGCCAAAACAATCGAATATCACATCTACACCATCGGGTGCAATTTTCTGGCAGCTATTTACAAAATCTTCTTGATAATCAATGATTTCATCAGCTCCAAGCTGTCTTAAATAATCATGATTTTGTTTGCTGGCTAATCCAATTACTTTCACACCAGCAACTTTTGCTAATTGCACTGCAAAACTACCCACTCCTCCTGATGCCCCTAAAATTAAAATTGTTTCACCTTGTTGAATATTTACGGCACCATAAATTGATTGATAAGCTGTCAACGCCGCCAAAGGTACAGAAGCCGCCTGCTCATAAGGCATGTTTTGTGGTTTGCGCGTAATGTAACTTTCTGGTAACGCAATATATTCAGCATAAGTGCCGTGCTGCACAATCGGACGACGGCAATATCCATACACTTGATCACCAACCTGAAAACGCCGCGCACTAAATCCAACCGTTTCTACTTCTCCCGCCATATCCCAACCTAAAATAATAGGCAATTGGTGCGGTATACGCTTAACCAAACCACCTTGCCTAATTTTCCAATCGACAGGATTAACGCCAATCGCTTTAATTTTAACTAAAACTTCAGCTTCTCCAACTTCTGGTTTAGGTACATCGGTAATTTGTAATTTGTCAGTGCCACCATATTCGTTGATAATGACCGCTTTCATTCTCATTTTCTCCATTGTGCTACAACAAAATAATAACACTTCGTTGAAATATGTGGAAACCTTAAACAGACAATCTTGCTTTATATCTTTGGAAAAATAGTGTTTAATACGTCTAAGTCTAGCCAATATTAAAGGATTAACAATGGCACTGGTTGTACAAAAGTATGGTGGTACTTCGGTTGGCTCAATCGATAAAATTCATCATGTCGCGGATAAAGTCATAGCAACACGTAGTCAAGGACACGATGTAGTCGTTGTTGTCTCTGCCATGAGCGGTGAAACTAATCGCCTTGTTGATATGGCAAAATCTATTGCAGACCCACCTAATGCACGAGAATTTGATGTACTACTTTCTACGGGCGAACAAGTTACAATTGCTTTATTGAGCATGGTACTAGACGCTAAAGCCTGTCCAGTACGTTCGTATACTGGTTGGCAGGTACGCATTCAAACTGATGATGCCTACAATAAAGCGCGTATTAGACATATCGATGAGCATAATATTCGTGAAGATTTAAAACAAGGGCGCGTCGTAGTCGTTGCGGGATTTCAAGGCATTGATGATAATAACAATATTACTACGCTGGGGCGTGGCGGTTCAGATACGACAGCCGTAGCTATTGCTGCTGCACTCAAAGCCGATGAATGCCAAATCTACACAGATGTGGACGGTGTGTATACGACAGACCCTAGAGTTGTCCCTCATGCGCGTCGTTTGGATCAAATTTGTTTTGAGGAAATGTTGGAATTAGCTAGTTTAGGTGCGAAAGTATTACAAATTCGTTCAGTGGAATTCGCTAGTAAATATAATGTACCATTACGTGTACTCTCATCATTTCAGGAAGGCTCAGGGACGCTCATCGTGCCAGAGGATCAAATTATGGAACAAGCATTAATTTCAGGTATAGCCTTTAATCGTGACGAAGCTAAATTAACCGTGCTGGGCGTGCCTGATAAACCGGGTACCGCTTATAAAATTTTAGGTCCTATTTCTGAGGCTAATATTGAAATAGATATGATTATCCAAAATACGGCGGCTGATGGTACAACCGACTTTACTTTTACCGTACATCGTAATGATTTTAAACGGGCACACGGTATTTTAAATGCGACAGCACAAGAGTTGGGTGCGCGTGAAGTGCTCGGCGATGATCGTATTGTCAAAATTTCTGTAGTTGGTGTGGGAATGCGTTCTCATGCCGGCATTGCTAGCAAAATGTTTGGCGCGTTAGCCGATGAAGGTATTAATATCCAAATGATTTCTACCTCTGAAATTAAGGTTTCCATTGTGGTAGATGAAAAATACTTAGAATTAGGCGTTAGAGTATTACACAAGGCTTTTGGTTTGGAGGAGGCCGCGTAGTTTAGGATGAACTAAGCACCAAAAATTAACGGAGGAACTGTTATGTTAATATTGACAAGGCGTGTTGGAGAATCACTGATGATTGGAGATGACATCACGGTGACGGTGCTAGGCGTAAAGGGAAATCAGGTGCGAATCGGTGTCAATGCGCCTAAGGATGTGGCGGTTCACCGAGAGGAAATTTATCAACGCATCCAGCAAGAAAAACTCCCTGAAGATGATAAAGATAATTAATTTTATCTTGTTTTACGTGAAAAATCACTTTCTTCATTAGCTATATAAAGATTAATATCCATGAATACACTGCCTCAAGAATTTATTGGTTTCGCCCATCGTCTCGCAGACGCCAGTAGTACGGTCATTCGCCAATATTTTCGCACACCGATTAGTGTTGATGATAAGCCTGATAGCAGTCCGGTGACAATTGCCGACCGTGAAGCAGAACGGGTGATGCGTGAGTTAATCCAACAAGCCTATCCACAACATGGTATCTATGGCGAAGAGATGGGGATTAGCAACCAAGATGCAGAATTTATATGGGTACTTGATCCGATTGATGGTACTAAATCTTTTATTACGGGTAAACCCTTGTTCGGTACGCTGATTGCGCTATTGCATCGTGGTAAACCGATTTTAGGCGTGATTAATCAACCTATTACGGGAGAACGCTGGATAGGTGGTGTAAATTTGCCAACGACATTAAATCAGCAAACGGTCGTAACAAGAAAATGTGCCACGCTTGGTCAAGCAATTTTATATGCAACTACGCCATTAATGTTCAAAGGGCAAGATAAATTGGCTTTTGAACATTTGTGCCAACAAATTAAATTAACATTATATGGTGCAGATTGTTACGCTTACGCATTGTTAGCAATGGGATTTGTAGATTTGGTCGTAGAAGCAGATTTGTCACCGTATGATTATTGTTCGCATGTACCGATTATTGAGCGAGCAGGTGGCGTGATCACTGATTGGCAAGGTAATGATTTAAATTTAGATTCTGATGGACGTGTGGTTGCAGCAGGCGATAAAACCATTCATCAGCAGGTGTTAGGCATTTTAGCTAATTTTGATTAATCAATTAAAAAATCGATTGTAGAACTCAACCTAAAGAGACAAGACACGCCTTGCCTCTACTATAGCGCGCCCCAGCAGAAAGCTGGGACTATGAAAATAGCGTTATTTAAAAATAATTAGCCTTTGACGGCACGATTATCAATCAAATCATCGACAACACTCGGATCAGCCAAAGTTGAGGTATCGCCTAACGCATCGACTTCATTGGCGGCAATCTTACGCAAAATACGACGCATAATTTTACCAGAACGTGTTTTAGGTAAACCCGGTGCCCATTGAATGACATCCGGTGAAGCAATAGGACCAATTTCCGCACGCACCAATTTAACCAAGTCTTTGCGTAATTCCTCAGTCGGCTCAACGCCTGCCATTAGCGTTACATAAGCATAAATACCTTGACCTTTAATATCATGCGGATAACCAACAACTGCCGCTTCGGCAACTGCATCGTGTAGCACTAATGCGCTTTCCACTTCCGCAGTACCCATACGATGCCCAGACACGTTAATCACATCGTCTACACGTCCTGTAATCCAATAATAACCATCGCTATCACGACGCGCACCGTCACCTGTAAAATAGTTACCGGGATAGGTTTTCAAATAAGTGTCGATGAAACGTTGATGATCACCAAATACAGTACGCATTTGACTTGGCCAAGGACGCTTAATAATTAAATTACCTTCTGTCGCACCTTCTAATTCTTCACCCTCATTGGACACGAGAGCAGGCTCAACGCCGAAAAATGGATGTGTTGCAGAACCCGGTTTCAATTTGGTTGCACCCGGCAATGGCGAGATTAAAATACCACCCGTTTCAGTTTGCCACCACGTATCTACGATTGGACATTTTTCTTTACCCACTACACGGTAATACCATTCCCACGCCTCTGGATTGATAGGCTCGCCGACTGAACCTAATAATTTAAGATCGCTTAAATTGCACCGATTTACAAAGTCTTCGCCTTGACCCATTAGAGCACGGATTGCAGTTGGTGCGGTGTAGAAGATATTAACATGATGTTTTTCACACACTTTCCAGAAACGGCTTGCATCGGGATAGGTAGGCACACCCTCAAACATCAAAGTTGTTGCACCATTTGCCAATGGACCGTAAACGATGTAGGAATGCCCTGTTACCCAACCCACGTCAGCAGTACACCAGTAAACATCACCGTCATGATAATCAAAAATGTATTTATGCGTCATCGCGGTGTATAGCAAATAACCACCTGTATTGTGTTGTACACCTTTTGGTTTACCAGTCGAACCAGAAGTATACAAAATAAATAAGGGGTCTTCTGCGTCCATTTCTTCGGGCGGGCAATCGGCGGATACTTTTGCCATTTCTTCGTGATACCATAGATCACGCCCGTCTTGCATCGGGATTTCGCCATCGGTACGCTGTACGACGATTATTTTTTGTACACAAGTACCGTCGGCTGCTTTATCCACGTTCGTTTTTAAAGGCACACGACGACCACCACGTAAACCTTCATTCGCTGTAATGACAACTTTGCAATCAGAATCAATAATACGATCTTTTAATGCTTCTGGTGAAAAGCCACCGAATACGATAGAGTGAACAGCACCAATACGAGTACATGCCAACATTGCGGCGGCTGCTTCTGGAATCATCGGCAAATAAATACATACACGGTCGCCTTTTTGTACGCCTTGCGCTTTAAACACATTAGCTAACCGACTGACTTCTTCATGTAATTCGCGGTAAGTTATTTTTTTATCATCACTGGGGTCGTCGCCTTCCCAAATGATCGCCACTTGATCGCCGCGTGTTTCCAGATGACGATCAACACAATTATAGGAAACATTAAGTTTTGCTCCCTCAAACCAACGGATTTTGCCTTCATGGTAATCCCAATCTTGCACTGTATCCCACTTTTTAAACCAAGTTACAAATTCATCTGCTTGTTCAGCCCAGAAATTATCAGAATCATTAATTGAACGCTCATACATTTCCTGATATTTTTCAGTTGAAATGTGTGCTCTCGCTGCTGCGTCTGGAAGAATGTCGTAAATTTTTTCCTCTGACATCGCACTTATCTCCTTCGTTGGGTTGGTTTAATTGCTATTGTGAAGCTGAATAATCATCTACAGTTCCCCACAAAAACGTTTACATGAGTATTTTCTAATATTCTAAAGAATTACTAATTATTTCTATAACTTTTTTTTATTATAAACCAAAATTATTGGAATAAGGAAGCATCTTAATGACAATCTTATCAGATCAGCCATGATTTTTTTAATAGATAAGGGTAGATTGTTTCAATCACAAGAATTTAAAGTCAGATCAAAAAAGTTACGAATTACCAAGTATAGCAATGTTGTTAAATTAATTTTGCTGTTCATTAGATAATTTGTTACCTTTAGCACTCGATTTGGACTGTTATTAAATCAAGATGAAAATAAAAATTGGTATTGTTGGTGGTACAGGTTACACGGGTGTTGAGTTGCTAAGACTGTTAGTAAAACATCCTCAAGCGCAACTAGAAATTATTACTTCTCGCGGCGAAGCTGGTAAAGCGGTAAGCACATTATTTCCTAATTTGCGTGGTTATGTAGACTTATGTTTTAACGAACCTGATTTTGATACTTTGAGTAAATGCGATGTTGTATTTTTTGCAACGCCTCATGCTACGGCGATGTATACCGTACCTAAATTGATTGAATCGGGTGTTAAAATTATTGATTTATCTGCGGATTTTAGAATTAAAAATGTAAAAACATGGGAAAAATGGTACAACGTCGAACATGCTTGCCCAGAATTAATTGATATAGCGGTTTATGGTTTACCAGAACTTAATCGTCAACAAATTACTCAAGCACAACTTGTCGCTTGTCCTGGTTGCTATCCCACTTCGATGCAACTGGGTTTAATTCCCTTGCTTGAAGCAGATATTATTGATACACAAGATTTAATTGTAGATGCTAAATCTGGTAGCAGTGGAGCGGGACGTAAAGCATCGGTTGGTGGATTAATGGGCGAGGTAGGTGAAAGTTTCAAAGCTTATGCAACGCCTGGTCACCGCCACTTGCCCGAAACGATTGAAAGTTTAAATCAGATTGCACAACATCCAATACAATTAACTTTTGTACCACATTTAGTGCCCATGATTCGCGGTATTCACGCCACGATTTATGCCAATCTAACTGCTCAACCCGTATTGCAAGATTTATTTGAGCAGCGTTACAAAAATGAACCGTTTGTTGATGTATTACCTCAAGGCAGTCATCCAGAAACGCGCAATGTACGTGGTGTCAACACTTGTCAACTAGCGGTACACCCATTACCAAATGGTAAAGTGGTGGTTTTATCAGTCATTGATAATTTAGTAAAAGGTGCGTCTGGTCAAGCGGTGCAAAATATGAATATTATGTTTAATTTACCTGAAACGACTGGATTAGATAATATTGGTTTATTACCTTAATAACTTTATTCTAATTTCTGAAAATTTAAATTAAACGAATTAACATATTTAAAATGATATTATAATTTTGCGCCAATAGATTTTTGGTGAGATACATTTAAATGGCTAATACCTCGTCACATTATTCACCCAGTTATCTTCACAAAGAATATTCGACTGCTGAATTGCTACGTGATCCGCAAAAACGTGCAACCTATTACGAAATGTTAGAGTATTTCCATAATTTTCTTGATGTTTGTCAAGATAAGAGTTTGCGTAATTATTTAGTAGAGGTTTTAGAGCGTAATAATTATTTAGAGATGTTAAACGCTTATGATCGTTTGTTAGAAACTTATGAAAAATTGCACCCATTTGAAAATTTATCATTTCATTCTAAATCTAAATTTAATTCTTTAATTGGCATTACGTTAATCGCTATCGTTATGGCTGGAATATGGTTTTTTCTAGGCTATTTTGATGAACAAAGACAAGCTGATCCTTCATTTTTTAATGTTAAACCAATTATGACTGATGCAGTTGGTCATTCCAGTACAGTTGCATTATATCCGGATTTTCAAGGTAATTTTGAAGGTATGATTGGTAACAACTTACAAATTAAAATGTTTTTACGTGCCAATAAAGGCAAGATATATGGGTTTTATTTTTATACCAAATTTAGACGCAATATCCGCTTGGAAGGTATGATTAACGCTATCGGCGAAATCACTATGGATGGTTCGACGCGGGAAGAGGGTCATGTAGATGTTTTCAAAGTTCAGTTGATTCATTCTAGCAGATTGTACGGCACATGGTTTGACGCTAATGACGTAATGCGACAATTGCCGTTTAGAGCAGAACGAATTTAATGCTTACAATTAACTAACCGCTATTTTTTCCTTATCCCAACGCTCTCCGTTAGGATGCAGCGTGGACGCTGGTGCGTCCAGTCGGGTGACGACGCAGTGCATCATGCAGTGCATCATCATAAGGAAAAATTTCGTTCTACGCACCTCGTAGAATGAACCACCGACGTACCAGCATCATGTAAAAAGTAATTATAATATCTACGGAATCAGTAATTTTTGTCCAGGGAAAACAGTATAAGGCGTACCAATACCATTCCAAATTGCGAGTTCATGCGTTGTCACATCATATTTTTTAGCAATACTAGATAAAGTTTCGTTATTTTCTACAATGTGATAACTCGGTGATTTTACTGCTAAAGGTATGGTCGGAGCTGTCACACGACTATTAGACAGTAAACTGTATGTTGTGTCAGTAGCAGGTGGTGGATTGTAATAATTAGATTGTGACGCTAAACCTGCGTTTGCTGACAGTGCCAAGCGTTGACCAACTGATAAATTATAAGGTGGATATAAATTATTCCAACCTGCCACTTGCTCTAGCGTATAACCATATTTCAAAGCAATACGGTATAAATTTTCACCAGCTTGTACGATATGATATTGTGCTGTTGTGCGTGGTGTGGTTGGTGCTGTTGTCGTGTTACTGCTGATTGTCAAACGTTGACCGAGACTTAACGGCGGATAAGGTGGATACAAACCGTTAAGACTAGCTAATTGCTTAACATCCATATTATAGCGGCGTGAGATATTATACAAAGTATCGCCACGTTGTACGACGTGATAAAGAGGTGTAGCGTTAATTGGGGCTGCATTCATAGGGGGCGAAACAGTAGGCGTAGGTAAAACATTGCCATCGCTTACAATTAAACGTTGACCAATCACTAATGAGGAAGGCGAAATGCCTGCATTCCACGCTTGTAATTGTTGTACGGTTACGCCATACATTTTAGAAATACGGTACAATGTTTCACCAGCCTTGACAATATGATAGCTTGTGCCAATAGGCGTTGTCGGCGGTGGATTGTTATAGCCGTAATTTGGTGTTTGCGCTGGCGGTGGATTGTTATAGCCGTAATTTGGTGTTTGCGCTGGCGGTGGATTATTGTAACCAAAATCTGGTGCTGGTGGTGTTTTTACTGGATAAGTCATATTTGGTGAAGAAACTGGAGCAGACGGTCCTGAAACGGCTAAACGCTGTCCTACTCTTAAATCAGTTGGATTAATTCCCGGATTCCAACGCAGCAAATCGTTTGTTGTTACACCGTAAGTCAATCCAATGCGATATAAATTTTCACCGGCTTGAACATAGTGATATGTTGTCATATTGTAATTAGGTGGTGTATTAGGCGTAGTTGTTATCGGCGTGTCCACTATGACAGGATTAGTTGATGGTACTGGCGTATAGGGTTGTCCGGGCTCGGTCGGATAAGTCACGACTGGATTTGGATCATTGAAAACAGGGTTTGTTTCATTCTTAGCATAAGGGTCTAGGGCGCAACCATGCAAATACACTAGCACGATTAAGGCAATCAAGGTGCGTAGTTTTGTGAGATAGGCAAACATACGGCTTTAAACTCCAAATAAGGGATTATTAACAAATAACTAGTGACTATTCTTGCATAAAGAAGTCTTGTAAATCAACCAAAACAGTTTTAGACGAGCACGAAGTGTTTGCCGAATTTTAGTCAAATGGGTAAGTAGAACTTTATTTGATAAATTTAGGAATTACACAGTTTTTCTCGTTTTCTCGTTCCTACATGGCAAGACTGTAAAAGAACTGTCTCAAGTCACCAAAACATCGTCCAAAAAACTATTTTTTATTGAAGTGGAGATTATTTCATGCAGACAAAAGGTTGAAGCTCCACTTGTACACTTAAAGTTCGCTTTTTGGACAGACACTACTAAACTGAGTTTGGTAGTGAGCTAAATATCATTTTTTGTAGTATCTGACGTTTTCTAATTCTTGGAAATCATTATCTTGTGTCCAAATGGTTGCATCATATCTTTTTGATGTTGCGTAAATAATGCTGCTAAAGGTAATTTATATTGAACACCATAGAGTCCAGCATCAATTGATAGCATATCATCTAGTGATACTATCTCGCCTTGTTGAATATAGGATATGGCTTGCAGGGCTGTATTTTCATCAGTTTGTCTGTAAATGACCTTAAATACTTCTGTCAATACAACAGTAGGAACAACCAAGTTTTCAATATCTTCAATGGGTTCTGCAAATATTTGTGCATTTTTTTCATCTGCAAAATAGGTAAGCCAAGCACATGAGTCTACAATATTTTTCATAAACGGTCTGGCTCGCGTTCAACTATTGTATCAATGCCTTTTAAAAATCCTCTCAGTTCTGTCATAGGTTTAATTGGTATGAGTTCAATTCTGCCTTGGTATAAAAGCACTTGTAATTTTTGTCCAGAAGTCAGGTTTAAAGATTGTCTGGCTTCTTCAGGAATGACTATTTGGAATTTAGGTGAAAGTTCAACTGCTTGCATGTTTGTGTCTCGATGTTGACTATTTGAAACAATAGGTATTTTGCTTGCCTTTGTCAAATCATCAAAGATGATTGGCAGGATGGATTGAAGTGGAGATTATTTCATATCGTCACGAGTCAACTCTCGTCACGAGTCAAAATGAGAATTGCTGGGATATTGCAAAAAATTAAGCTATTTAACATACTGTTTAATGCGATTAACAGGACAATGTAAATGGAATGCTGAAACCTTAACACTTGAGAAATTTCAGATTGAGCATGTCGAAGAATTTAAAAATCACAATCCAAATGTAGCCTTACAAGAATTATCAAAAATAGTGGATACTGTACACTCATGATAAAAAATTAAAAAAGTTTGCTAGAGATAGCATACAGGTTCTAAAAATTCCAGAGATTTAAAAGGCAAAATAATGCGAAAAGATACGATTATTGAAGAAATTCATCAACACCGTGAAAATGCGGTGATGTAATTTCAATTCGTAGGGTGTATAAACGCAGTGCCATACACCAAAATGTAGCACTTTCAGTGCATGGCGTTTTACTTACGCACCCTACATTTATTTTGCGTGACATGTAATGAGGTAAACACATATATGCAATTTTACAATACTGGAAAGATAATTAATGGTGTTGGTCGAGCTTATTCATTGCAAGAAAATTCACGTTTTATTGCAGATGTAGAAAAAGCGACTAGTATTTCTATTGTTTCAGCTTTTTATAATATTGAGTATTTTAAAAAACTTGCTAATTATTTTAATGGCTCAGAGGTTAAAGTTTTTATTCCTGCTGAAAAAAGCATTACGAAATTAGTAAAACAAAGAAGTATATTATCCGATTTTATTAAAGACTATCCTAATTTCCAATTTAGATTAATAGATTCAGGCTACTTACTCCATACAAAATTATATTTTATTGAACAAGTCGATACCTCAATTGTCTGGATTGGCTCTTCTAATGCGTCTACAAATTCTATCGAGAGATGCGAAGAATTAATGTTAAGAATCCCATTAGATGAACTCCCTCCTCAACGCACAAGATATATAATCAACTATATCAATTCATTACAAGAAATTAGTTTTTGCTTCCAAGAAAGAACTATCAATTTAACAACATCTAATTTACGTCATTTCTTTAGTCAAGGACATTTATATACTAAAACATCAGAAACTTTTAATCCTTCAATTGAAATTGATTTTGGTGAATACCGTGACCGAGTTATGCAAGCTTTAAGAGCTAATATAGAAGCAAACTCATTGACTGGGTTATTCATTAAAACGACTAGCAGAATTTCCATATTAGAATTACTTAAATCATCTTTTCCTGATAAAGTAAGTGACATTGAAGCAACTAAAGGAGGTGGCGAAGGTATTAAAAAATTTGGATTATTTACTAGCTATGGTTTATGGATACCTGATGGTTATGTTCAAGCAGCAAACGCAGTCCTTGAAACTTCTGAAAATTTTAAAAAACGAGAACACAGATTAACAATCATTCGTGAATTACTAGAAAATACTGATGAAATTGTTGCTACTTACAAAAAAATTCTGTCTGAAATTGCCAGATTAATTGGAAAACAAGAGGGGTTATTTTTTTCTGGACAAAAGGAATTATATTCTCAGGATGATAAAAACATAA
Source organism: uncultured Thiotrichaceae bacterium (assembly GCA_964388965.1). Lineage (GTDB taxonomy): Bacteria > Pseudomonadota > Gammaproteobacteria > Beggiatoales > Beggiatoaceae > Albibeggiatoa. The sequence continues at coordinate 15,045 of CAYMCP010000072.1, forward strand.
ATATCAAGCGTTTAAAATCAAAATTTGCTTGGTGTAGAAAACAATTAAAAGAAGGTAATCATTTCTATAACTTACTCTTGTATCCATATTACTCTTCACCGATGCCAAATATTTGGGATGATAACTATGCTGTTAGTGATTTTATTGAGTCGTTCTATTACTCCCTAATAACTGAACATGAAAAAACGCAGCATCGCAATTTACTTTATCAATCTATTCAACATTTTAATCATGATGATGATAGTGCTTTTGACTATGAAGAATTACCAGAGAAAGAACATTTAGAGAGGCTTTTGACTAACCAAAATGACAGAATGTTTTGTCAATATGATTTAAGAGATTTCTTTTCTTACAATGAATCTAGTAGTCAGTACAAATTTACTCAACTATCTGATGTTAATGACATTAAAGAAGGAGCTAACGTATTTTATCTTGGTTCTAATTATTTTATTTATGGTCCAGTAATTGAGATAAGACGAAGAAGAAATGGAATTTTTATTAGATGTGCTTTTGAAGACGATGATCAAGAAGAATACAACATAGCTGAACATGAAAAATTGTATCTTATAGATATAAGTGCTTAGCCATAGTTATGAAAACAGACAAAGAAATGAGAACCTCATACAAAAGAGAATATCTTGGTACAGGTGTACGCGGTAAATACTACGACGCATACAATGGAGAATTGAAAATGAAAAAAATAGTATTGGAAGTAGAAGACAGCCATTATCAAACACTTCTCGATGTCATCAAAGCATTATCAAATAATCACTATTGTCGTGTATTAGAAGACAATGATGATACTTTAACGAAAGAAGAATATCAACAAATTCAAAATGATATTACAAAAATTAAACAAGGTGATTATAGTGATTTTGAAGATTGGGAAGTGGTTAAAACAAAATTATGAGTTACACTCTAAAACTACATAAAAGAGTAGTTAAATTCCTCCAAAAGCGTCCACAAAAACAGCAAGAAGAAATCAGGCAAAAACTGGAACAACTTAAGCAAAATCCTTATGCTCATGAGCAATTAGATATAAAATTATTACAGGGATACGAAAATTTATATCGCTTACGCATTGTTCAATATCGCTTTGTTTATCAAATATATGATGACGAATTGATTATTTTTATGTTTAATGCAGGTAATCGAGGTGATATTTATAAGAAATTAGGGTAATAATATTTTATTAGGCTCAAAGCTAATTTATCAAAACAATAAGCGAAAACAACGATGTCTCAACTCAATACAGCAATAGACGACAATTTACTGCTACAAGCAAAACAAATAACAGGAATGCAATCAGACCAAGCCTTGCTTGAATATGCACTAAAACTTGTGGTTACGTTGCAATCAATCGCCAAACCTCCGCAAGAAACCACACTGAAATTATCTCATTACTTACCACCAAGCGAATTTGAGTCTGAACACACACCTTCTGTCTATCAAGGAAAACCTTTATCACTTGAAGACATGCAAGCTGCGATTGAAAAGATGGCAGAAACATACAAATGATTGTTATTGATACAAATATATTGGTACGCTATGCCATTCGAGATGATATTCAGCAAGCAAAAATCGCAAAAACATTTTTACAAGAACACGAATGCCTTATTTTAAAAAGCGAAAATATTAATGCTTGAATCTGCTAAAACTTTAGAATTGGCAAAAGTAGACATTATATTGCTTGGTTCTAATAGTATGCACACTGTTGCAAATGTTGTTGAAGAAAATTGCCAAACTAAATTACTGAATATTATAGATACCACAGCCATAGCAATAAAAAAACAAAAATTAAAAAAAGTAGCATTACTCGGTACAAAGCCAACAATGGAAAAAGATTTTTATATCTCTAAATTAGTTAACGAGCATAATTTAGACGTTATCGTACCTGAATTACAAGATAGAAACACAGTACATTGCATTATTGAAACAGAATTAGTACAAAGCCAAATTAATCCTATATCTAAACAGAAATATATTGATATTATTAACAAATTGATACAGAAAGGAGCAGAAGGTATTATTTTAGGCTGTACTGAAATAGGCTTGCTCATTCAACAACAAGACGTAACGATTCCTGTATTTGATACAACAGAAATTCATGCTCAGGCTGCAATTGACTTTGTTTTGTCTTGACTAAATCTTAAAAAAGATTGATTTATTGAATCATGAAACTCAACTCAAAAATACAACAAATTAAACAACACTATGCCTATTTATCAAACGAATTCAAAATTGACAAATGTACGCGGTAAATATTACGACGCATACAGTGAAGGTCACAATCTTGTTCGACCCTTAGGGTGGTAGTTACAAAATTAATTGGTGGAGGCGGCGGGAATTGAACCCGCGTCCGCAAATCCTCTGCCATTGGGCCTACATGTTTAGCCTAATCTTTTATTTGACCGCTATTGCGCCGACAGGCAGGCTCATATAACGGCTGGTTTAGTAAGATTTAATGTAAATATCCTAAACATACATTTACACGATCTCATGTAATTTGACCTCTAACTTAAACCCATAAGCAAATCCAAGTAGAGGTTAGCTGGTTAAGCAGCTAAAGCGTAGTTGTTATCGTTTGCAACTATTTTAATTTACAGCTTATTAACGAGGTAACTGTCCCTCGACATGCCCCTCAAGTTTCGTAATCCACGTCGAAGCCAATGTCGCCCCCTTGAGATAGCTTTTGACTATAACACAAAGTTTTTGATTTATCAAAGTATGAAAAAGCACGCCCAGCAATTCTCATTTTAAATTTCATGAATCTAGTCAATACCTTCGCCAAAGGTTGGAAAAAATGAGCACACGGGTAAAAAGTAAAAAGTCCAAATCCATCGCTTTTTATCAGCCAATTGCTCATGAACGAAATTAGCACAA